>JBMCXL010000222.1:0-5603 GCA_048621015.1 Phycisphaeraceae bacterium | reverse complement strand
ATGATGCAAAGTCTGGATCAGTCTCTCAGTCGCGGGACTCAGCTTCGTTGGGAGCAGGTGATCGTGAGAAACGTTTTTCTGACCGGGATCATGGTGGCGTTGACGTTGGCGGCGTTCGGCTGCCAGCGGACGCGCATGGCAAGCCCGCTGCCGGTGGACCACGACGTCGCGGACCGTGAAGCGGACATGGCGTTCTGGCATGGTCTTGCCGATCGGCCGGTGGTGACCAATGACGAGGCGTTTCACGCGCTGATCGCGTTCGCGGAGGGTGGTGATCCGAGCGAAGGTTATGCCGATCGCCTGCGCTACCTGAAGAAGAACGCGTTGTTGTCCGAGCGGTTCGATCGGCCGGCGGACGAAGCGGTGTCGCGCGGCACGGTGGCGCGCATCCTCGCGCCCCTGCTGGGGATCGAAGGCGGGCTCACCATGCGGCTGATCGGACCCACGCCGCGCGTCGCGCTGCGCGAGCTGGTCCATCGCGACATCATGCCGATGAGCAGCGAGCAGCAGGGTCTGAGCGGCATCCAGTTCGTTGAGATCATTTCCAAGGCTGAAGATTACCTGGAGGATCGCTGATGCGCCGAGCATGTTTCCTGCTCCTGATCGCACTGGTCGCCACGGGTGTGGCGCACGCGCAGGACGCGGCCGAGAACAACGAGCAAGCGCCGCAGCGCGAGAACGCCGCGCCCGAAGCGCCCCCGGAAGCGCCCCCGGAAGCAGCCCCGGAAGCGGACGCCGAAGCGGGCGCGGAGGTGAGCATCACGGTGCTCGAGGTCGAGGGCCGGGTGTTTCACCGTGACGATGCGGAGGCGGACTGGCAACCGCTGGCCGAAGGCGATGAGCTTTCCATCGGCACGGTGGTGCGCACGATGCTGCGGTCGATGGCGCGGCTCCAGATGGGGCCGGACACCACGGTCGTGCTCGATCAGCTCGGTACGATCGCGCTGAAGGATTTCGCCGTGGAGCAGGGCGTGCTGCACACGCACATCCTCAAGAAGTACGGCCGCGTGCGCTTCGATGTCGGGACGGACGGCCCGTTCGACAACGATTTCCAGATCGCCACGCCGGGCTCCGTGCTCGCGGTGCGCGGCACCAGCGGCAGCCACAGTGAGTACGATCGGCTCGAAGTGCACGGTGAGTCGGGGGTCTTTGTGCTTGACCGTCCCGGCGGCCGCGTCTACCTGCTCGGGCCGGAGGATCTGGTCAACGATCAGATGCTCGCGTGGGTCGCGCAGTTCATCGATGCGTTGATTCTCGAAGCGCGCGATCCGAACCTGGGCTTCGGCGCGCTTCAGCCGTCCGAGAAGCAGATCACCTTTCTCCATGTGGAGCGCCTGATCGAGCTGCGCGAGTCGTTCGACAGCCAGCGCGAGAGCGACAGGCAAGCTGACGAAATGATCACGGAGGAAGGGGAGTTCGTCGGGACTCCACCGTTGTCGCAGTGATCCCCACCCCATGACTGGGCGCCGACGGGCGGCGAGCCGGTGGTGGTTTACTTTGCCAGTTAGAGCCTGTTTCCCAAGCCAAGCCGCGGGGTGAGTCCGCGAACCCCGCGGGTGTTTGGGCGCCGAATATCCGCGGGGTTCGCGGACTCACCCCGCGGCTTGAACGCCAGATGGGTCGCTGTGAAACAGGCTCCAAGCCGTGGCACCCGTCCAGGTGAACCACCACGGGCGATCAGGAGGCGCGCCGGCCGGTCTGCTATCATGCGCTGTGTCGTGTCCGCCGGCACACCGAATCCGCACCACGGGAGCAGACCGTCACCATGCCTGTTGTCGCGCCCACCGCGCAGAAACATCCGTTCACCTGGCCCGAAGGCAAGCGCTGTGGCATCAGCCTCAGTTTTGACGACGGGCGCGCCAGCGCGGTCGACGTGGGCGTGCCGTTGTTCGATCGCTTCGGCGTCAAGGCGACGTTCTACGTCATGCCGCACAGCGTCGAGCAGCGCCATGCCGCCTGGCAGGCCGCCGCCGACGCGGGTCACGAGATGGGTTGCCACACGCTCACGCACCCGTGCAGCGGCAACATCGCCTTCGTGCGCCGCCGCGGCAACGCGCTGGAGGAATACACACTCGAACAGATGGAGCAGGAGCTGCTCGGCGCCAACGACGCGATCGAGCAGTTGCTGGGCACGCGCCCGCGCACGTTCGCGTATCCGTGCTATCACACGTTCGTCGGCAAGGGTGAGCAGCGGCAGAGCTATGTGCCGTTGGTGGCGCGTCATTTCGTGGCCGGCCGCATCGGCTTGAACGAGTTCGCCGCCGACCCGTCCGCCTGCGACCTGGCCGCGCTGCCTTCGCTTTCCAGCGATCACGCATCGTGGGAGTTTCTCAAGTCCGCGATCGACCGCGCGCGCGAGGACCGAAGCTGGCTCGTGTTCGCCGGCCACGACGTGAGCGAGCCCGCGCCGCATGGTGTCGGCCAGCGCGAGCTCGAACAGCTCTGCGCTTACTGCACCGACCCGGCCAACGAAGTCTGGATCGACACCGTCGCCAACATCGGAACCTACGTCCACCAGCAGCAAGCCGCATTGGTCTAGCCGCTCGCGGCTTCGCGCAGCGCCGGAATAACGGACAGTTCCGCGAAGCCGCGAGCGACTGTGAACCACGAAAGGACACACCATGTATCGCATCGGACAGGAGGAAGTGGACGCCATCCAGCGCGTGATCGAAAGCGGCAAGCTGTTCCGCTACCACGAAGGCGGCGAATGTCACCGCTTCGAGCAGCGCTGGGCGAAATACCTCGGCGTCAAGCACGCGCGCCTCACCGCCAGCGGCACCCACGCGCTCACCGCCGCGATGATGGGCCTCGGCATCGGGCCGGGCGACGAGGTGCTCGTGCCGGCCAACACGTACATGGCCACCGCCGTCGCCGTCCTCGCCGCCGGTGCGATTCCTGTCGTGGTGGACATCAACGAGACCAACACGATCGACCCGCAGGCGATCGACGACGCCGTCGGCCCGCGCACGCGCGCGGTCATTCCCGTGCACATGTGGGGCTTGAGCTGTGACATGGACGCGATCATGCGCATCGCCGAAAAGCACAAGCTCATCGTCATCGAGGACGCCTGCCAGGCCGTCGGCGGCGCGTTCGAAGGGCGCATGTGCGGCAGCTTCGGCCACGCCGGCGCGTTCAGCTTCAACTACTTCAAGAACATGTCCGCCGGCGAGGGCGGCGCGGTCGTCACCAACGACGACGACGTCGCCCAGCGCGCCGCCTGCGGCATCGACTGCTGCGGGTTCTACTGGAACGGTCAGCCCGAGGACTTCGCCGGGTTCACCTCCAACTCGGCGCGCGCCTCGGAGTTTGAAGGCGCGATCATGAACGTCCAGCTCGACCGCCTGCCGGACATGATCGACACCATGCGCCGTCACAAGCAGCGCATCGTCACGGAAACGGAAAGTGTCGCCCCCGCCGCGCCGTGCAACAGCCTCGCGCACGAGTGCGGCACAAACAACCTGTTCCTCCTGCCGACGCCCGAACAGGCCGCGACGTTCGCCGAGCAGGCCGGCGGCGGCGTGATGATCAACACCGGCCGGCACGTCTACACCGCGTGGGACCCGATCCTCAACCACCGCGGCGCGCATCACGATGCGCTCAACCCCTTCAAGCTCCCGCAGAACCAGGGCTGCCGCATGGACTACAGCGAAGACATGTGCGCCCGCTCGCTCGACATCATGCGCCGCACGGTGAAGATCGCCAATCATCCGGACAACAGCGACGAGAAGGTCGCGGAGATGATCGAGAAGATCAAGACCGCGGCACAGCAGCTTTCCAGCCCCGCGGCGAAGTGATCGCGATAAAAGAGGTTCCCGCCGCTTGCGGCTTGGCACGAATCTCCTCGCTAAGCCGCAAGCGGCTGGGTGATCGCCTGAAATTGCGCGGCGCGCTCACTTTTCCCGCTCGCAGCAGCGTCAACCGCGCGCCGCGTCGCTAGCCTTCCATCAAACACTCACCCACGGGAGGCAAGCCATGGCCCAGTCACTGGAAGGCAGGAAGATCGGCATCTTCATCGCGCCGCAGGGCACCGAGCAGGTCGAGTTCATCGAGCCGAAGAAAGCCGTCGAGCAGGCCGGCGGCACCGTCGAGGTGCTCAGCGCCGAGCGCGGCGAGTGTCAGACGATGAACCACGATGTGGACAAGGGGGAAAGCTTCATGGCGGACAAGACATTCGCCGACGTCTCGCACGACGATTACGACGGCCTCATCATCCCCGGCGGCACCGTCGGCGCCGACCGCCTGCGCCTGAACAAGGACGCAATCGCCTTGGTACGCGCCTTCGCCGATGCGGGCAAGCCCATGGGCGTGATCTGCCACGGGCCGTGGGCGCTCGTGGAAGCGGATGTGGTGCGCGGCAAGACACTCACGTCGTTTCCCAGCTTGCAGACCGACGTGCGCAACGCGGGTGGTCAGTGGGTCGATCAGGAAGTCGTCACCGACCAGGGCCTCGTCACGAGCCGTTCGCCCGACGACCTGCCCGCGTTCTGCGCAAAGATTGTCGAGGAGTTCGCCGAAGGTCGACACGAGCGCAGAGAGGCGGCGTAGGACGAATGCATCATCACAGAGGACACGAAATGCGCGGCTGCCATGCCCACGGCATCCGGACATCAGTGGGTCACACTTCGGTTAACCCCAGCCACCCGCCGGCAAGGAAGCAGTAGCAGACGTGATCCAATCGACGCCCCGTCACTCCGGCGATAGCAGGTCGGCTGGTGGTTCATAGACAAACGGCCGATCAGGATAGCGCTCGCGAAGGCGTTCGCTAAACGCCAGCACTTCCTCCCGCGTGTGTGGACGCACACGTCGGAACAGGTAAGCCGTATGACCATTTTCCAGAGAGAAGCTATATGGCAGTCGCTCGAATGCTTTGGCGATGTCCCTGTTTTCAAGGAAGGTGGCATTGGGCAGCACGATGATTTGCGAATCTCTCGCTCGCAGGCTCAAAGCGGGCGGGTCAAGTGCGATGACGAACTCCGCCTTGAGCAGGTCGGTTGGAAATCCATCCCGACGATCGACACCACGGATATTGAGGTAGCGGCGATCGCGCTCCTCGCTGATACCCAAGGACTTGTTCATCCACAATAGTCCGTTGTGGTTCAGCACCCACGAGTGGCCAAGCACGGCGACGTCCTCATCCGCGCCATGCTCGTCCAGCACGGCGATCAGTCGCTGAAGCTCGTCTATGTCGTTGCGTTGAACGGGGGGATATGTCCTGTCCGGCAGTAGCGCTCGCGCCAGCGGGGCCATCGGCCCGCGATCGAGGGGCCACGCCAGCACGTGCACTGTATTCGCCGCCATCACCAGACCCGCCACCACCGCCACGGAAACGCCGATGCGCCGAGGCCACTCCTGGATGACCACGACCAGTCCGAGTGTCAGCACCAGCCACGCGGCCGGCAGCAGCAGGTAGTAGTGGTGTATGCCGGGCTGATCCACGCGCAGAAACAGGACAAACGCTAACATCGCGTGAATCCCGGCCAGCAGCACCAGTCCACGGGTGCGACGCCTCCACAGCAATAGCGCCGTGGCCGCCGCACAAAGAAGCAGTATCGCCCACCCGAACTGCATCGGTAAGCGCTGCCACCCGAGGAGCACCGCATCCC
>JBMCXL010000221.1:0-5642 GCA_048621015.1 Phycisphaeraceae bacterium | reverse complement strand
CGATCAGGTGTCCGCAGCTTCGCGCCGCCGCTGACGGTACCCGCTCGGCGTCTGGCCGGTGACGCGCTGGAAGACGCGGCTGAAGTGGTGCGGGTCGGCGAACCCGAGCTGGTAGGCTGTCTGCTTCACGCTGCGCTGCGGGTCGGCGAGCATGCGCTGCGCCTGCTCGATGCGCGCCGCATCCATGAATGCGCGCAGCGTGCGGCCGGTCTGTTGATGGAACAGGCTCGACAGGTAATTCGGCGAAAGGCCGACGTGGTTCGCCAGCTCCACGACTGTCGGCGGCCGATCGAGGCGATCGCGCACGAGCCGGGCGACCTCGGTGACCGACGGATGCGCGGCGGCGGGCGGCGCATCCTGCTCGGCGAGGCAGTCGAGGCACCAGCTCACCAGCCGCACGAGCACGCGCTGCGCCGTCGGGATCGGGCCGGTCGGTTCGATCGCCAGGTGCTGCGTGGCCGTGCTCAACTCGCGCGGTATCGACTGATGTCCCATTGAGGTGATCAACTCGTAACCGCCGCCGCGCGTGTAGCGCGTCATGTGACAGCCGACCCGGTCCTGCTCGAACAGGAACCAGAGCAGTCGATAGCCCGCGCGCTGCGGCAGCGCGCACTCGCCGTGCAACACGCGCGGCGCGAACAGCAGCCAGTCGCCCTGTCGTGCTTCGTAGATCTGCTGGTCGATGCCCAGGTGCAGCCGCCCTTCCAGCACGGTCGCGAGTTCGACGCGCTCGTGGCGGTGCCCCGGCAGGCCGCCGGCCATGACCTCATCGCCGTAGAAGTCGACGCGCGGGAAGCGCCGGCGCGTGACGGCCCGTGCGGGGTGCGGCTGACCGTGCAGCAGGGACGTCCGTCGCATCGCCGCGATGTTCTCCAGGACGCGCGTGCTCAACCAGCGCGCGAGAAGTCCGCCGGTTGTATCGCCGGCGCGAGGAGCGGACGTCGCGGATGGTGTCGTTCGCCGGGGCATGATGATGGTCGCCGCATTTTCCGCCGCGCGGCGGCGAGGCTATTGTAAGGGCTGCACGCGACAAGGGAGCATCCCATGATTCAGACGAACGCGATCGAGCATCTGCGCGTCGGCGTCGGCCGGGCGGACATCACGCCGCCGCTGGGCACACCGCTCACCGGCTATCCCGACCCTGACGCCAAGCGGCGCGCCGAGACGGTGCGCGATCCGCTGTACGCCACCGCACTCGTCGTCGAGCAGGGCGAGCATCGCGCGGCATTGATCAGCATCGACACCTGCGTGATCGACGACGTGTACGTGCAGCGCATCCGCGAGGGCGTGACGCGCGAGACGGGCATCCCGTCGGAGCACGTGTCGGTCTGCGCGACGCATTCGCACAGCACGCCGCGCACGCACACGACCTGGGGCTGGGGCGAGCCGAACGAGCAATACGCCACCGAGCAGATGGTGCCGGGCGCGATCGAGGCGGTGCGCGGTGCGGCGGCGCAGGCCGCGCCGGCGCGTATGGGCATCGGCACGTGTCGCAGCGAAGCGGGCGTGAACCGTCGGCCGCTGAACGAGCATCACCGGGCAATGCTCGGCCAGTTGCCGTGGGGGTTGACGGATCCGCAGATGACGGTGCTGCGCTTCGAAGGCGCGGACGGGCCGATCGCGAACATCGTGCATTACGGGGCACATCCGACCGTGTTCGGCGGCGACAGCCGGGCGATTTCGCGCGACTGGCCGGCGATCCTGGTCGATCGGATGGAACAGCTCACCGGCGCGACGACGCTGTTCGTCAACGGCGCGCAGGGTGACGTGGCGCCGCACACCGGCAGCGGCCGGGCGTCGGGCGATGGGGAGGTGGCGCTGTGGGAAACCGGCGCGCGGGCGGCGCTGGACGCGCTGCGCACGTGGCGCGGGATCAAGGAGCTGCGCGACGTGGCGCTGGGGGTGCATGCGGCCACGTTCGAGCTGCCGTATCGTCCGCTGCCGTCGCGCGAGGAAGCGACAGCGCAACTGAAAGCGGCCGAGGCGAACAAGGATGCGGCGGGGCGAGGGATTTGTGAATTCATGCACTGGTCGGCGGTGCTGGCGGCGCACGATGAGCCGGCGTGCAGCGGCAAGCCTTACATGCAGTCGCTGCTGGCGCTGGGGCCGGTGGTGTTCGTGCCGTTTCCCGGCGAGCCGTTCGCGGAGCTGGCGCTGCGCTTGCGCGCGGCGAGTCCGTTTCAGCACACGCTCGCGGCGGCGGTGTCGTGCGGGAACAACGGGTATCTCTGGTCGCAGGAGCAGCTTTGTCGCGGGGGGTACGAGCCGTGGGTGGGTCGGGCGTTCGGGGCGCGGCTGCTGGTGGAGCACATCGATGACGTGCTGGTGGATGAGAACGTCGCGCTGTTGCAGAAGCTGCATGCGCAGATGAATCCGCCGTTGCCGGGGGCGTGAGGAGAGAGATAGTGTTTCGGTCGCTAGCGGCTTCGCGCGGCGCGCCGGTGTTCGAGCGGCGGCGCGAAGACGCAAGCGGTCAGGTGCGCGGGTCGAGCGCGTCGCGCAGGCCGTCGCCGAGCAGGTTGAAGCTGAGCACCAGCGCCGTGATCGCAATGCCGGGGAAGACCGCGACCCACCAGATGTTCTGAAGCGCCAGGTCCTTGCCCTCGCGCAGCATGATGCCCCATGACGGCGCGTCCGGCTCCACGCCGAGGCCGAGGAAGCTGAGCGCTCCTTCGGCCAGGATGGCCAGTGCGAGCGACAGCGTCGCCTGCACCAGGAGGGGCGCGGCGCTGTTCGGCAGGATGTGGCGCAGGATGGTGCGCCACGGTCCCGCGCCGATCGCGTGAGCGGATTCGACGTAAGGCTGACGTTTGATGGCCATCGCCGAGCCGCGCGCCACGCGCGCGAAGATCGGCGTGTAGACGACGCCGATCGCCAGGACGAGATTCCATCGGCCTTCGCCCAGCGCCGCCATGATGACCAGCGCCAGCACGATGTCGGGAAAGGCGAAGAGCATGTCCGTCATGCGCGAGACGACCTCGTCGATCCAGCCGCCGAAGTAGCCGGCGCACAGGCCCATCATGCCGCCGACGAGCAGGGCGAACGCGACCGACACGCCGGCGACCTGGAACGAGATGCGCGCCCCGTAGAGCAGCCGACTCAAGACGTCGCGGCCGGAGCCGTCGGTGCCGAGCCAGTGTGCGCTGTCGGGGGCGCTGCGAAAGGCGCTGTAATCCTGATCCAGCGGCGCATACGGCGCCAGCCACGGCGCCGCCAGTGCGCAGCCGCCCAGCAGCACGATCACCACCAGCGCCGCCGTCGCCGCCTTGTTGCGCACCAGCCTGGAGAAGAAGCGTTTCACCTTTCAATCCATCTATCGTTCATGTCAAAGCTTCAACCCCCCTCCCTTGAGGGAGGGGCAGGGGGAGGGTGAAAGCTGGAAGTTCAGCAGCGCTTCGACAGAACCAGCAGCGCAGATGTTCAAGCTCTCACTCTCTCCCATCCTCTCCCTCAAGGGAGAGGGGTTTGCGAGCAACTCCTTTTCACCGTCGCATGCGCGGATCGAGCACGCCGTAGAGCAGGTCCACCGTCAGGTTGATCGCGATGAAGCTCACGGCGATGAGCAGAATCACCGCCTGGAGCAGGATGTAGTCGTCGTTGGTCGCCGATTCGAACGCGAGCCAGCCGATACCGGGCAATGAGAAGATCATCTCGACGACAACCGACCCGGCCAGCAGGTAGCCGGCCTGGACGCCGAGGATGGTGAGCACCGGCACGAGTGCGTTGCGCAGCGCGTGCTTGACGATGACGCGGCGCGGCGAGAGGCCCTTGGCTTTGGCGGTGCGCACGTAATCTTCGCTCAGCACCTCGATGACGGAGGAGCGCGTCATGCGCATGACGATCGCGGCGACGGCGGCGCCGAGCGCGAGGGCGGGCATGATCATGCGCTTGAGGTTGCCGATCGGATCGGTGAGCAACGACGGCAGTTCACCGCCGGCGGGCAGGATGTTCAGCGTCAACGAAAACAGCAGGATGAGCAGCGTGGCGAGCCAGAAGTGGGGGATGGACACGCCGAGGACGCCGAAGCTGCCGCAGAGGTAGTCGGTGACTTTGCCGCGGCGCACCGCGGCGAGCACGCCGAGCGGGACGCCGATGATCACGGCCAGCCCCAGCGCGAGGCCGGCGAGCTCGAGCGTGACCGGCAGGTGCTCGATGAGCACGGGGCCGACGTCGCGGCGCAGGCGGATGCTCTGGCCGAGGTCACCGCGCAGCGCGGCGGTGAGCCAGTGCCCGTATTGCGCGAGGACGGGCTGGTCGAGGCCGAACTCCTGGCGCAGCGCTTCGGCGCGCGCTTCGGTGTAGTGCATGCCGAGCTGCGCGTCGATCGCGTCGCCGGGGATGATGCGCATCAGGAAGAAGGCGATCACCGAGACGCCCAGCAGCGTCAGCACGGCGATGTAGAAGCGTCGGGCGAGGTAGGCGAGCATGGAGTCTCGATTTTAGCCACAGATGAACACAGATGAACACGGATAGAAGAGAAAAGAAACGCGACAAGTCGCGTCGCTTCATATTCTGTTTGCTCGCCTTCTCGATCTGTGTTTATCTGAGTTCATCTGTGGCTGACAATTCATCACCGCGACACCCAGGCGTCGCGCAGGGAGATCGTTGTGGCGGTGGGGTGGACATTGAAGCCGTGGACGTGGTCGTGGTGGGCGGTGACCTGGTCGCTGACGTAGAGGAAAACCGTCGGCGCGTCGCGCGCGATGTGTCGTTGGAGCTGGCGGTAGATGTCGCGGCGCTCGGTGCGGTCGCCGACCGCGCGGCCGGCGGCGATGAGGCGGTCGACTTCCTCGCTTTGGTACTGTTGCTGATTGAACTCGCCGTCGGAGCGGTAGATGGGGGCGACGTATTCGTCGGCTTCGACCAGGCCGACCCAGCCGACGACGGTCATGGCGAAATCGCTGTCGTTGAGCCGACCGAAGAACTCGGCGCTTTCCATGGGGCGGACGGTGAGGTCGATGTTCACGTCCGCGAGCATGTCCTTGACGCTGCCGGCGGCCTGGACCTGGTAGGGGAAATCGCTGCCGACGATGAGCGTGGTCGTGAAGCCGTCGGCGTGGCCGGCTTCGTCGAGCAGTTCGCGGGCGCGCTCGACGTCGCGCTCCGGATATAGCCCGAGGTCGGCGTGGGCCCAGTGGTGTGGCGGGATGGGGCCGTCGGCGAGCACGGTGGCGCGGCCGAACTTGGCGCTCTGGTTCAGCGCCTCGCGGTCAATCGCCCACGCCACCGCCTGGCGCACGCGCGCATCGTCGAACGGGGCGCGCTGCGTGTTGAGGCCGATGTATTCCCAGAACGTGCCGGGCACGGATTCGACGGTGATGCCCGATGCGCCTTCCACGCGCTCGACGGCGGAGAGCGGCACGTCGAGGACGAGATCGACCTGCCCGTTGATCAGCGCGACGGTGCGCGCGGTGCGGTCCTGGATCGGTTGATAGATCACGCGGTCGAGGCGCGGGCGATCCGTTTCGTGGTAATCGTCGAAGCGCTCCATGACGAGCTGCTGGTTGCGCTGCCAGCGCACGAGCTGAAACGGGCCCGAGCCGGCGTCGACGCGCGTGATGTCACCGTCGTGGGCTTCGACCGTTTCGCGATCGACGATGGCGTACTGCGGGTTGGCGAGGTAGGTCAGCAGGGGGGACATC
>JBMCXL010000220.1:0-5657 GCA_048621015.1 Phycisphaeraceae bacterium | reverse complement strand
CTCAACGATCGAACACCTCCGAGAGCAGCTTGCGCCCTTCTTCGCGCATCTCGCGCATCCGGCGCTCGTCGCGCAGGATATCGCCGGTCCGCTGCTGCCACGACCGCAGGAGCGCCAGCATCCGTTGGCGTGTCTCCGCGTGATCCGGATCGTCCGCCAGGTTCTCGAACTCGTGCGGGTCCTCTTTCAGGTCGTACAGCTCGAACTCCGACCGCTGCGCGTAGGACAGATAGTTGTGCCGCTGCCACGGCGCATCATCGGCCAGGTCGTCGACCTTCTCGATGCCCCACTCCGCGAGGATCTCGCGATACATCGGCGCAAACAGGTTGTGAATCAGCTTGTACCGGCCATCATTGATGCTGCGCATCGGCTTGAGCATTTCCGGCACGTGGTAGTTGTACTCGCCGACCACGTTCTCCCACGGCCGCCAGCGATCGTTGAACAGCCGCAACAGCGACTGGCCCGGCAGATCACTGCTGGACGACACTCCCGCCGCGTCCAGTGCGGTCGGCATCAGGTCCAGCGCGCTGACCGCCTGCTCGATCTCCACCGGCCCTTGCTGACCCGGGAAGCGCGCGAGCATCGGCACGCCGAGGCCCGCTTCATACAACGTGCCCTTGCCGCGGTGGCCGAAGTTCGGCCCGTGATCGCTGATGAAGATCACGATCGTGTTGTCGTACACGCCGCGGTCGCGCAACTGTTGCAGCACCTGCTCGAAGCAGGCGTCCAGGCGCGTGACGCCGTTGTAGTACGCCGCCGCCGCGTTGGCGTGAAACGGCTCGTCCGGCGGGATGAAATCCATGCGCTGCATCTCGGCCGCCTTCTTCGGCTGCTCGGGCACGCCGGCGATCTGGTGGTAGTAAGGCGGGTGCGGGTCGGGGAAGTTCACCATCAGGAAGAATGGCTGATCGTCCGAGGCGTCCACGAAGCGGCCGGTCAGCTCGCCGACGCGCTCGGGGATCTGCATGTGCTTGATTGTCTTTTCCTGCTCGTTCCACTGATGATCGACCACGTCCACTGGCTCGTCAATGAACTGCGTTTTCTCGCCGTCGACGACGTAATCGAATCCGCCGTATTTGAAATCGAACCCGAACGCCCGGTGCGGCTTGACGTGAAGCTTGCCGAGCAGCCCCGTGCGGTAGCCGGCCTCCTTGAGGCGCGCGGGGATGGTCTCGATTCCCTCCTTCATCTCGAAGCCGAGGTGCGACAGGCCGATCTGTCCGTTCTGGTGCGGGTACAGGCCGGTCAGCATGCTCGCGCGCGACGGGCTGCAGCCGGGCGTGGTGATGTAGGCGTTGCGGAACAGCACGTTTTCCTGCGCGAATCGGTCGAGGTTCGGCGTGTGCGCCTGCGCATCGCCGTAGCAGCCGAGCTGAAGGCCCATGTCGTCGGCGGTGACCAGCACGATGTTGGGGGGCCTGCCGGCGTCCTGCGCGTGCAGGTTCTGCCCAAACGCCGGCAGCGCCGACGTACCCGCCACGGCCGCCATCCAGCGCATGAAGTCGCGTCGATTCAGGTCGGTCATGTTCGTCATCCTGCCTGGTGATGCTCGTACGGTAAGCGTCGGACGGTTGGCCCGCACATCGTCGACGGCGGCGCGGGCGCCTCGTGGAGACGGTGAACGCGCGCTGTAAAGCCACAGCCGCCGCGTCGCGCGCTACTCCTGCCACTTCCACGGCTTGGTGGTGTTGGCCTGGCCCCGCTTCTCTTCGATGTCCGCGCTCTTGTGGTATTCCACGTGGGTATCCGGGTAGGCGTAATTCCCACCGGTGTGATTGCCGTGGGCGCGGATCTCTTCGCTCGTGCCGGCGAGGAGGGTGCCGGGGTGGAAGCCGACAACCGTGGACGTGAAGTTGCCGCGGGTGCGGAACTCCCACCACGGCTCGCTGATCATGATCACGTCCGTGGGCACGTTTTCGAGGCGCGAAAGATAACCATAATCAATGGTGCTGACGGCGGCGGTGTTGTAGGCCGGCCAGGGCACGCGCAGGCCGTCATCCCACTGGCTCTTCGGCATGAACTTGGAGCCGTTGACCGCGTAGCTCTTGGGATCGCGGCCGGGATCGCGCTCGAGATTATCCGACGGGCACTGGAAGATCTCCGCCGGCACCAGCTCCTGGTTCAGACGGTAGGTCCACTCATGCCAGCCCGTGTTGTCGTCGTGGGCGCGTTCGAGCATGAACGCGTGCGGCGGCCGGCTATCGTTCTCCGTGGCATAGACGTTCATGGCCGTCATGATCTGCCGCTGATTCGAGCCGCACTGGATCGTGCGCGCCGCTTCACGGGCAGCGCTGAGCGCCGGCAAAAGAATGGCGATCAGCAATGCGATGATTGAAATGACAACTAGCGACTCAACGAGTGTGAAAGCTTGCGGCAAGGGGTCGTGGCGTCGCATGGGAGCACCTCGCTTGATCGGGTGGGGCGTGGTGAAGGGCCCGCGATGAGCGTCGCGGCCGCGCAGCCACGAACGCCGCGGGGTCGTCGCGGCCGAAGGGGAGATTGTTGCGAATTCGGGGCATGGCTCGTACTCCAAGGCTCGGCCCGGAGAAAAAGGACATCACGCATCTACTGCCGCAGGTCGGCGACCGACTCGCGCTCGATCAGCTCGCTGCCGAGGCAGATGTCGATCGGCTCGCTCGGCGCGTCGGGCTCGCCCCGTTGGGCCAAACGCAGCACCGCGTCCACAGCCTGCTCGGCCAGCTCCGAAAGCGGCTGGCGGATCACCGTCTGCGGCGGCGTCAGGTATTGATAGATCGGCAGGTCCTCCAGCGTGATCGTGGAGATGTCCTCCCCGATGCGCAGGTCGAAGACATTGCTCAGCAGATGCAGCGTCTCCAGCGCCGCGTCCTCGCTGAAGTTCAGGATCGCCGTGATCCCGAGCCGGCGCCACTGGCGCAGCACCTCGTACACCGGCTCATCGATGCTGTAGCGCACCAGGGCGGGGTTGTACTCGATGCCCGCCGCCTCCAGCGCGGCGCGGTAGCCGGCGTGGCGTTGACGCGCGCCCCACTCCTCCGGCTCGATGGCGAGAAAGCCGATCCGCTCGTGCCCCTTTTCGACCAGGTGCTGCGTCGCGGTTCGGCCCTGCCAGTGGTGATCGGTGTAGAGGCTGTGGATGCCCTGGCCGGTCATGGGGTGATTGATCGTGACCAGCGGGAGATTGGGATAGTCCTTGAGCTGGAGGATCCGGTCGTCGAAGACCACGCCCAGCGCCGCATCGATATGGCAGGAGCCGATGTCGTCCAGCTCCTCGACGTCCAGCAGTTCCACGCCCAGTTGCCGGGACAGGGCGATCCGCGAGATCAGCGAGCTCATCACGCTGACATAGCCCACCGGCAGCGCCGGACTCTGCCGGCCGGCGATCACCGCCAGGTGCCGCCGGCGCAACTTCGGCACAAAACCGAGCTTGCGCCCCGCGACGATCACCCGGCGACGCAGGGCGTCGTTGACGTTGGCCGTGCCGTTCATCACCCGCGAGGCCGTGCCGACCGAAACATTCGCGGCCCGGGCCACCTCCACGAGGGATGCCGCCGAATTCTGCTGAGGCGTGACGCTCATCGGCATCTCCAGCCAAATCCAACCTATTTGATGAGAATTCAGCCGTCAAGAATAAAACTACCATATTCGGTGAAATTTTTCACGGAAGCCGGCCGTCAATCCGCCCGAACCAAACGCCCCCCACCCCCGCCCATAGCCGGAGCCCAACGGGCTCCCGGTCTGCCGCACGCCGTCAGCGGATCAGACTGCTCCCTCCCCCGACTCCCCGCTGTCCGCCGCCCTCGCCGGCGCGTACAGTATCCCCCGATGTCCCGTCACACCGCCATTGGTCGCACGCTGCTGCACGCCCATCGCTCGCGCGAGATCCTTACCGTGCTCGTGCGCTATGGCTTCGAGGACGTGCTCCACGAGCTGGGCCTGGACCGCGTGCTGGAGCGCGGCCGCAAGATGCTGGGCATGAGCCAGGCCGAGGCGCAGGTGCGCCACCTGCCCCAGGCCGTGCGCCTGCGCAAGGCAATGGAGGAGCTGGGCCCGACCTTTATCAAGCTCGGCCAGGTCCTGAGCATGCGGCCGGACCTGATCCCCGCGGCCTGGGCCGAGGAGTTCGCCAAGCTCCAGGACGATGTCCCCCCCGCCACGCCCGAGGCGATCCAGCAGCGGCTCGACGAGGAGTTCGGCCACCGCTTCGAGGCGATGTTCGAGTCATTCGACCGCGAACCGTTCGCCGCCGCCTCCATCGCCCAGACGCACCGCGCCGTCTTCCGCGGCGGCCAGCGCGTCGTGCTCAAGATCCTGCGCCCCGGCATCCGCGACACCATCACCGCCGACATCGGCATCCTCCGCCTGCTCGCCGGCTGGGCCGAGGACTACTTTCAGAACCTCGGCTACAGCCCCGTCGCCGTCGTCGACCAGTTCGACCGCGAGTTGCGCCGCGAGATCGACCTCCGCCACGAAGCTCGCGCCACCGATCGGCTGCGCAGCGCCTTCGCCGACAACGAGCACGTCTTCTTCCCGCAGGTCTACTGGGAAACGACCACCTCCAACGTCCTCACGATGGAGGAGATCCTCGGCACGCCGCTGTCAAAGCTGAAAGACGATCAGTTCACCCCTGAGCAGCGCCGTGCGATGATCCGCCACGGCACCGACGCCGTCTTTCGCCAGTGTTTGCAGATCGGCTTCTTCCACGCCGACCCGCACCCCGGCAACATCATGGCCCTGCCGGACGGCAATATCTGCTTCATCGACTGCGGCATGGTCGGCCACATCGACCCCGGCACGATGCGCCAGCTCGCCGACCTGGTGCACGGCGTGCTGATCGGCAACCTCGACACGGTCCTGGAAGTCACGCTCGCGCTGGCCGACGCCGACCCGAACCTGGCCGACAACCGCGCGGTGCGCGCCGACGTGTGGGAGTTCGTCTCGCGCTTCGAGGCGGCGAACCTCGACCAGCTCGACATGGGCAATCTGCTTCAGGAGTTCTTCACCAAGGTGCGCCGCCATCGGCTGCGCTGCCCGCCGGACCTGGTCTTCCTGATCAAGGCGCTGACGACGATCGAGGGCGTGGGCGAGCGCATCGATCCGGACTTCGACGTGGTCCGCCACGTGCGCCCGCACGTCGAGCGCATGCTCCAGCGGCGCTACGGCATCCGCGCGCTGCGCCGGCGCATCCAGCAGAGCGTCCGCGACTACACCGATCTGGCCGAGGTGCTGCCCAAGCAGTTGCGCGCGTTGGTCTTCGCCGTGCGCCGCAACCAGATCACCGTGAACCTCGAACACCGCGGCCTGTCGCAGCTCACCGACACCGTCGAGCACGCCAGCCGCAACATCGCCCGCGCCCTGGTCATCGCCGCCATGCTCATCGGCTCGTCCATCCTCATCCTCGCCGACGCCGCCACAAGCACCCAGGGCGTGCTCAGCATCGTCGGCATCGTCGGCTTCATCTTCGCCGGCGTCATCTCCGCCATCATGCTCATCATCGGCCGACTACGCTAAAAACCACCCCCCCGAAAGCCCAAGGTCTCCCGACCGTGGGCGCCCACCCTGTGCGCACAACCACCCACACCTACCGCGCAAATCTCCGCACCTCACCAAAAAATTTTCATCTCCCGGTGCGCGCGATCGCGTGCGCCGGGGGTTTTGCTGCGCGGGGGGAAGAGAGA
>JBMCXL010000219.1:0-5666 GCA_048621015.1 Phycisphaeraceae bacterium | reverse complement strand
AATCGGCAATTGGCAATCCCCCTCGCTCTCCCATGACAAACACGTCTCCAACAACCAGCGAGCAGACCATCCTCACCGCTCAAGGCCTCCACAAACACTACCGCCTCGGCGGCGAAGACCTGCACGTGCTGCGCGGCGTCGACATGCACGTGCACGCCGGCGAATGGGTCGCCGTCCTCGGCGCCTCCGGGTCGGGCAAAAGCACGCTGCTGCACCTGCTCGGTGGACTCGATCGACCTGACCAGGGCAGCGTGCGCTTCGACGGCGACGAGGTCTTCGCCCTGCGCGGCCGACGACTCGATCAGTACCGCAACACGCGCGTGGGCTTCGTCTTCCAGTTCTATCACCTGCTGCCCGAACTGACCGCGCTGGAAAACGTGCTGCTCGGCGCGATGATCCGCCGTCCCATCCTCGGCTGGCCGAGCACGCGCACGCGCGCCAGGCAGCGCGCCGTGGAACTGCTCGAACAGGTCGGCCTCGGCCAGCGGCTGCGCCACCGCCCGAGCAAACTCTCCGGCGGCGAGCGCCAGCGCGTCGCCGTGGCCCGCGCCCTCATGAACGAGCCCGCCGTCCTGCTCGCCGACGAGCCGACCGGCAACCTCGACGAGGAGACGGGCGCGCGGCTGCTCGAGTTGTTCCACACGCTGCACAAAGGCGGCCAGACGATCGTGATGGTCACGCACGACGCCGACATCGCCGCCGCCGCCGACCGCCGCTTGAAGCTGCACGAAGGCCGTCTCGAATAGCCCACACCGTAGCGCAGGGCTGGATTCGCGTCCGGGTACAATTGCAGGCGATGGAAGATCTCGATCGCTTAGTCTGGGCGCTGGTCCTTCTGTTGCTGCTGGCATTCCTCGGCATCGCGGTAATCCTCGCGCTGCTCGCTGCTTGGCGCAACCAGGGCAAACGCCAGCAACTACTCGATCAGGGCAAGCGCATGCGCCAGGCGTATCGCGGTCAGCAGCAGGATGAGCCGACCGACGCATGGAGCGAAGCAGGCAAGCGCCTCAACGATGACGATACCGAGCACGAACGCGACAACGACAACGACCGCTGAAGGCAAGGTGGCGCTGGTCACCGGTGGCGCGCGGCGCGTTGGCCGCGCGGTGGCGCTGCGCCTCGCGGGCGCCGGCTATGACGTGGCGCTGACCTACCGACAGAGTGAAAGCGAAGCGCGGCAGGTCGTCGAGCAGATCGAGCAACAGGGCCGGCGCGCCCTGGCGATCCGCGTGGACCTCGCCGAGCCTGACGCCGACGCACAAGTGCATAGCGCGCTGACCGCCCGGTTCGATCGGCTCGATGCGCTGATCAACAACGCCGCGATCTTCTCGCCGCGCCGCTTCGGCGAGATCGACGTCGCGGAATACGACCGCTTCCAGGCGGTCAACGCCCGCGCGCCGCTGATGCTCATGCAGCGCTTCGCGCCGATGCTCGCGCGACATTTCGATGAACGCGACCCGGCCAGCACCGGCCGGGTCGTGAACTTCATCGACATCCACGTGCTCGGCGAACCGTTCGCCGGTTACGCGGCCTACAACGCCTCAAAAGCGGCGCTGTTGGAACTGACCTCGACAGCAGCCGTCGAACTCGGCCCGTCCATTACGGTCAACGCCATCGCGCCGGGCGTGGTCGCATGGGCGTCGGACCTGGACGCGGAATATCGTCAGCGGTATCTCGCGCGCACTCCGCTTGGCCGCGCAGGCACACCCGAAGATGCGGCCGAGGCGGTGCGCTGGCTCGTGTGCGATGCGCACTACTGCACGGGACAGATCATCCGCGTGGACGGCGGACGCTGGCTGCGATAGATTCGCCGCTTGCGGCTTCGCGCAGCGCCTGCACATCGGATCACGGCGTCTCGGGCACCGCTTCGCTCTGCTTGGCGCGGAAGTCCTTGAGACGCTGCTCGATCTGCTTGTCACCCGTGGCGAGGATGGCCGCGGCATAGAGCGCGGCGTTGACCGCGCCGTGGCTGCCGAGGCTCACCGTGCCGACGGGAATGCCCTTGGGCATGTTCACCGTCGAGAGCAGCGCATCGAGTCCGCCGGCGAGCTTGCCTTCCATCGGCACGCCGACCACCGGCAGGTGCGTCAGCGCCGCCATCACGCCGGCGAGGTGCGCGCTCATGCCCGCGGCGCAGACGAGCACCTTCAGCCCGCGGTCCGCGGCCGAGGTGGCGTAATCGTGCGCCCGCTGCGGCGTGCGATGCGCCGAGCAGACCTTCATCTCGTGGGGGATGCCCAGCTCCGCGAGCGTGTCCGCGCATTTCTGCATCGTCTCGCCGTCGGAGGGGCTGCCCATCAGGATGCCGACCAGGGGGGAGTCTTGTTTAGCGTTCATGGCGGGAATTGTGGCGATAAATGGGTGTTTGTGCAACGCGGCAAGGAAGGGGGGGCGGGATCCTTCTCCGGCCGCTTGCGGCTTAGCGAAACGCTGGAAGTCCTGCGAGGCTGTGCCAAAAGCCGCAAGTGGCCGGAAGCGACCCCTCCCTACTTCAACAGGTCCACCCACGCCTCGGGCAGCACTTCCAGCCAGTAGCGGCCGTGCACGCGGCGGACGTAGACCTTGCAGCCGAACGTATCGCTGAGACGTTCGGGCGTGATCACGCCTCCGGGTGGGCCAGCGCATGTGACGCGCCCCTCGCTCATCAACATGACCTGCGCCGTGCGCGGCGACAGCTCCTCGACGTGATGGGTGATCATCAGCACGGCCGGCGCATCGGGTTGAGCGAGGATCTGCTCGAGCGTGGCGAGCACGTGCTCGCGGCCGCTGATATCCAGGCCGGCGGTCGGCTCGTCAAGGATTAGCAGCTCCGGCCGATGCACCAGCGCGCGGGCGAGCAGCGCGCGGCGCTGCTCACCGGTGGACAGCAGCGCGAAGCGGTGATGGATGCGATGGCCGAGACCGACGTGTTCGAGCAGGTGTTGGGCGCGCTCGCGCTGGGCATGGGTGGGTTGATCGTAGAGGCCGACGGTGCCGAACAGGCCGGTGAGCACCGCATGAGTGGCGGTGAGGTTGGCATCGACCACGGCACCGGGGACGTGGTTGCCGGCGCTGTCGGTGGTGGGGTTGACGATGCCGATGCGTTGTCGCAGCTTCGGAATGTGGGTCTGCCCGATCGTTTCGCCGAGCACGCGCAGCTTGCCGGTGGTGGGGAACATCTGGCCGAGCAATGTGCGCGCGAAGGTGGTCTTGCCGCAGCCGTTGGGCCCGAGCAGGGCGCAGCACGTGCCTCGCGGGATGCGGGCGCTGACGCCGGCGAGGATCGCCTGGCCGCCGCGCACCACGCGCACGTCGCGTGCGTCGACGGCAAGATTGTCGGTTGGCGTCACGTGCATGGGGTGACTATCGTACAAAGGATTCAAGAGGAAGAAAGCGATCACAACACGTTTCCTTCGAACGTTCAGCGTGCGGGCTCAAGGCCCGCAGAATCCTCCGCGACATCCTTTGCAACGCCACGTCATGCAAGGAACACCGCAAGATGCCGACGAAAAATGAACGCGATTTGAACGAGCTTTGCGAACTCACCGGCCTGCCCACCGCCTCGGGACAGGAGCATCGCGTGGTCGCGTGGGTCGAGCAATGGGCGAAACGGCACAAGCGCATGCAACTGCGACGGGACGAGCACGGCAACCTGTTGCTCAAGCGCACCGGCGTCAACGCGCGCAAGCCGATCGTGTTCGCCGCGCACATGGACCACCCCGCGATGGTCGTGCGCGACGTGCGCGACGGCCGGGTCGAGGCGGAGTTTCGTGGAGGTGTGCATCCAAGCTACTTCCGCGCCGGCACGCGGCTGCTGCTGCATCACGATGATGCCGAGCCGCAACACGGACGGTTGACGCGGTACATCGAGCCGCGCGGCAAGGAGTTTCCGCGCGTCGAGGGACGTTTCGACGATTCCGTCGAGGCGGCGAAGGGTGACGTGGTGCGCTGGGCGCTTCCGGCGTCGCACGTGCGCAGCAACTATCTGCACGCGCCGGCGTGCGACGACCTGGCGGGCGTGGCCGCGGCGCTGGCGGTGCTGGGGCAACTGGTGCGCCAGGCGAAATCACCGGATGTGCGCGTGCTGCTGACGCGCGCCGAGGAGGTGGGCTTTGTCGGCGCGATGGCGGCGTGCCGCAGCGGGATTCTGCCCAGCCAGGCGCGCATCGTGGCGCTGGAAAACAGCAAGAGCTACGCGGATTCGCCGCTGGGCGGCGGGCCGATCGTGCGCGTGGGCGACAAGACCAGCACGTTCGATCCCGAGCTGACCTATCGTGTCGCGCAGGTGGCCACGCACCTGGCCGAGCAGGACAAGGGCTTTCGCTGGCAGCGGAAGCTGATGCCCGGCGGCACGTGCGAAGCCTCGGCGTACCAGGCGCTGGGTTACACGGCCACCTGCGTCTGCCTCCCGCTGGGCAACTACCACAACATGAACGAGCGCACCGGCAAAGTCGACAGCGAACAGATCAACTTCGACGATTACCGCGGCCTCGTGCGCTTGCTTTACGCGATCGCGCGCGACCTGGATACGGCCACGCACGCCGCGCCGCTCACCAAGCGCCTCAACGCGCTTTACCGCCAGCGCAAGGCGCTGCTGCGCGAGTGATCCGGAACTGCCGCAGCCCGTCAATGAATCAGATACAGCAGCGGGAACAGGAAGATCCAGATCAGGTCGACCAGGTGCCAGTACAGGCCGCCGATCTCGACCGGCGTGAAGTAGCGGCTGTGCAGTCCGCCGCGCGCGGCCTTGGCGATAAGCCAGATGATCACCGCCATGCCCACGAGCACGTGCAGGCCGTGCAGACCCGTGAGCAGGAAGTAGATCGAGAAGAACATGCGAAGCTGCTCCGAAGGCACCGCCAGTGATGCATGCGCGGCCTCGGGTTCGCGCGCCTCGTCGGTGAGCTGCGGCGGCGCCTCGGCGGGCGCGGCAATGAACGTGCGCGGCACGAGCAGCTCGACCTCCTCCGGCGACGGATACGCGGCGCGCTCGCTCACGGTGTCGTCCCCCTCCACCGGCTCACCGCTTTCCGCCACCTCGGCCTCGGCGGCATCGGCGGCATCGGCGGCATCGGCGGGCTCATCCTCCTGCGCCGCTTCGGCCTGGATCTGTTTCAGGTAAGCGGCGATGTGCTTCAGATCGTCATCGCCCAGCGCCGGATTGCCGCCGCGCGCCGGCATGGGCAGGCCCATCGTGCTGTCCGGGTCGAACGACTGGCGCCCCTGCTTGATGAACGCGGTGAGCGATTCGACATCCTGCTCGGCGACAAAAGCGCTGTGCAGCAGATCGGCGCCCTGACCTGCCTGGCCCGTGCCATCATTGGCGTGGCAGCTCGCGCACGTCGCCAGGTAAAGCTTGCGCCCCTGCACCGGATCAGCCTGCGCCGGCGCGGCGGGCTCGGGCGGCGCCGGTTCATCGGCCGCCGTCTCCTGAGCGTCCGCCGCTTCCGCGCCGTGGCCGAGGCCGGTCAGGTGCGCCGCGATGTAATCGGGATCGGGATCGTAGAACCGGCCGACGAACGTGCCGTGATCCCACTTCGCCTTGTACTCGACGAACTTGATGCCCATGAAGATCGTGCCGCCGAGCAGTGTGAGCGCCAGCATTACGACAAGCCCGCGCCGCCGATCAATCTGCGCGCAGCGCACCGCCCACGCCATCGTGAAGCTGCTGGCGATCAGCGCCACCG
>JBMCXL010000218.1:0-5700 GCA_048621015.1 Phycisphaeraceae bacterium | reverse complement strand
GAACAGGTCGTGCGCGGCTACCTCGACCGCATCGAAAAGTATGACGGCGAGCTGAATAGCTACCACGAAGTCTTCACCGACCGCGCGCTCGAGCGCGCCCGACAGGTCGACGCCGGCCAGGTCACCGGCCCGCTCGCCGGCGTGCCCGTCGCGCTCAAGGACGTGCTCTGCACCGATCACGGGCACACCACCTGCTCCTCGCGCATGCTCGAAAGCTTCCAGGCGCCCTATACCGCCACCGCCGTGCAGCGCCTCGAGGACGCCGGCGCGATCATCCTCGGCAAGACGAACATGGACGAGTTCGCGATGGGCTCGTCCTGCGAGCACTGCGCCTTCGGGCCCGTCGGCAACCCCTGGCACAAGCAGGCCGTGCCCGGCGGCTCGTCCGGGGGCAGCGCCGCCGCCATGGCCGCCGACCTCTGCGCCGCCGCCATCGGCACCGACACCGGCGGGTCCATCCGCCAGCCCGCGGCCTTCAGCGGCGTGGTCGGCTTGAAACCCACCTACGGCCGCGTGTCGCGCTACGGCCTGGTCGCCTTCGCCTCCAGCCTCGACCAGGCCGGCCCCATCACGCGCACCATCGACGACGCCGCGCTGCTGCTGCACGCCATGGCCGGTCACGATGCGCTCGACTCCACCTCCGCCAACGTGCCCGTGCCCGACGATCTCACGCAACTGGACGCGCCCCTCGACGGCCTGCGCATCGGCATCGCCCGGCAGTACGTCTCCGACAGCAACGACGCGGCCGTCAACGACGCCGTCTCGCAGGCGCAGAACATCTTCCGCGACCACGGCGCCGAGCTGGTCGAGGTCGACCTGCCGCACACCGGCTACGGCATCAGCGTCTACTACATCCTCGCCACCGCCGAGTGCTCCTCCAACCTCGCGCGCTACGACGGCGTGCACTACGGCCACCGCACCGACAACCCGCGCGACCTGATGGAGCTGGTGGCGCGTTCGCGCTCCGAAGGCTTCGGCGATGAGGTGAAGCGCCGCATCATGCTCGGCACCTACGCGCTCTCCACCGGCTATTACGATGCGTATTACCTGCGCGCCCTGAAAGTGCGCCGGCTCATCAAGCAGGACTTCGATCGCGCGTTCGAGAATTGCGATGCGATCCTTTGTCCCACCAGTCCGACGCTGCCGTTCAAGCGCGGCGATCGGCTCGACGATCCGCTGAAGATGTACATGGCCGACGTCTACACCGTGCCCAGCAGCCTCGCGGGCATCAGCGCGGTGAGCCTGCCCGGTGGGTTCATTGACGAGAGTGACGGCGCCCTGCCGATCGGCGTGCAACTGCTCGGTGGCGCATTCGAAGAAACCCGGCTGCTGCGCATCGCGCGCCTTTACGAGCAGGCCGCCGGCCACCACCAGCGCCGGCCGCGCCTCTGAATCGCAAGAGTCAGGAAATGCCTGATGCGTGTTGGGGGCTGATCCGATGGCTCGTCCGCAATCCACCGGGAAATTCAGGTCATCACTCTAGAATAGTCGCGCAGGAGCACGGTTCAGAGCCGAAAAAAGGAGGGCGTCACCCGGAGAATCGCGCCGGCGCAATCCGGAGCAGTTATTAGGATAACCCCTTGATTCACGGTCCCGCGGCGCTTACAAATAGGTGTCCCCGGGCGGGGGGCCGAACATTCTCGGACGCATCCCTCGCCGACACCAACCAGCTTTCTCCCCTCCGCCCCGTTGTCGCTTCGGCGGCAGCGGGGTTTTTCTCTGGCCGATGCGTGGCGTCCCTACTCTTTTTCGACCGCCATTGACGTGGGCGGTTCGTCCACCTCGCCCGGCAGCGGTGTGGCCGGGTGGCGTGTGAACGGTGGGTCGCCGCGCAGCCGTGCGACGATGTCCGCGAGGATGCGCGCGTCCTTGTGCGCGCTGGTGTGCGCGAAGCTCAGGAAGGGCGTCGGCACCCACCACGCCACGCGGCCGGTCGGCGCGGCGTTGTCCGCGCCGACGATCAGGTCGTCCAGGCGCACGTAGGGATAGAGCGCGTAGTCCGCCTCGGCCAGTGCCGCATCGAGCTGCGCGAGAAACTCGGAGCCGTTGGTGATGCGTCGCGCCAGCCCGTCCCAGATCGCCCACGGCGCGAGCTGGGCGCCCTGGTGTGGCGTGCTGATGGTGAACAGGCGTGCGATGCGCAGGCGGCGCGGGTCATCGACTTCCTCGCCGAGCAGCGCGGCGCGCCGCGCCGGTGACATTGCCGCATAGCGCGCGACGATGCCGCCCATCGAGTAGCCCACCACGTCGACGGGGCGTGTTCCAGTCGGGTCGTCGTCGGGAAAGGCGCGCTCCACCGCGTCGATCACGCGCCGGCGGCATGTCTCGAAGCTGCCGGCCGCGAAGTAGGCGACGGAGATGACGCGGTCGTCGCCGACGTGGCGCTTCAGGCGCGGCTCGATGTCCATCGACGCGAGGCCCGGGTCCATCCAGCCGTTGATGATCACCACCGGCCGCTCCAGCTCGACGGGGGCGTCGGCCATGTGGCGCAGCGCCGTCCGCGCCTCGCGGCGCGTCAGCGGAAACGAATCGTTCATCGGTGCATTGAACGTGCAGCCGGTCAGCAGCAGGGCGGTCAGCAGCGCCGTGCAGGTTCCGCATGTCGTCCGTGACATGGTTGTGCCCCCGTTGTGGTTCGATGATCGTTCGAAAGAGGCTGCCCTGTCCAGGCCGCGGCGCTTGCAGACTCGTTCCGCGGCTTGTGTGTTGCCATGCGCTTCATTGTCCCATCACGTGCACCAGCAGCGTGCGCCGGCGCGGGCCGTCGAACTCGCAGAACCAGATGCCCTGCCACGTGCCGAGGAGCGGCGCGCCGTTTTCGATGAGCACGGTGGCGCTGGAGCCCATCATGGATGCTTTCACATGCGCGGCGGAGTTGCCCTCGCCGTGCTGGTAGAACGGCTGCGACCAGGGCACCATCTCGTCGAGCTGCGCGAGCATGTCGTGGACCACGTCGGGGTCGGCGTTTTCGTTGATCGTGACGCCGGCGGTGGTGTGCGGGACGTAGACGGTGGCGAGGCCGTGCTCGACGCCGGCCTCGCGGATCGCGCGGTGCAGGTGGTCGGTGACGTCGATCATCTGGCTGCGCTGGTGGGTGGTGATCTCGTAGCGTGGCATGCTTCGGATGATAGGAAATCGTTCCCGCGCGTGCCGTGCCGGCAAGTGGGGGTGTGCCGGTGCGGAAGCCGAGCCAGGCCCCGGCGGGGTCGTGGGTCACTTGGAAATGGCGCCGGGGCGGCTGGGGCTGAGGCCGAAGGCCGTGCCCCAGATGAGACGTTGAAGCTGGGGGTAGTGGGATACTTTGGATGCCACGGCCTTCAGGCCGTGCTCATTCCATTGGCGCAAGCACGCGTCCGCCTCGCGGTACAGCAGTCAATGGTCGCTGTCGATCCCCTCCCCCCAGCCCTCTCCCAAAGGGAGAGGGGGCACGCGCCGGCTGCGCCGGCGCCGGGAAAAGTGTCGGGAAGTGAGCCTGCGAGGGAGGGGAGTTGGCGAGCGCGTGCGCGATCGTGGTGCAGCGCAATTGTGAGATTGGTTCTTAGCCTCAACCACCGGAAATCGGATTGCAACGTAATCCACCATCCCCGGCGGCGGTGGCGTCGGCTCGTGTGACGGGGTGCGTCGTTTCCGCTAAGCTGGACGGTCCCGCGGGAGGCGATTCTTCCCGACCGCACCTTCCGCACGTGTGCTTGCCAGCTTGATTGCCGGTTGAAGGACGACATGGATTGCGGCGTGGGATGCTCCACAGAGGTCTGAACTATGAAGATCGCGGTGCCCAACGAAGTCCGGGACGATGAGACGCGCGTAGCGCTGGTGCCGGCGGTGGTGAAGAAGCTGGCCGGCGAGAACGTGCAGATCGTCGTGGAATCCGGCGCGGGTCAGCGCGCCGGCGCGCCGGATGCGGAGTATGAAGAGGCCGGTGCGACGATCGCGTCGGACGAAGCGGCGGTGTGGCGCGAGGCGGACGTGGTGCTGCGCGTGACGCCGCCGACGGCCGAGCAGGTGCGCGCGATGAAGTCGGGCGCGATGCTGATCGGTTCGCTGGCGCCGCTGGCGCATCCGGAGCTGGTGGCCGCGCTGCGCGAGGCGGGCGTGACGGCGCTGGCGTGCGAGTTCATCCCGCGCATCAGCCGCGCGCAGGCGATGGACACGCTTTCCAGCCAGGCGAACATCGGCGGGTACAAGGCGGTGATTCTCGGCGCTGATTCCTGCGCGAAGATGTTCCCGATGATGATCACCGCGGCGGGCACGCTGCGGCCGGCGCGCGTGTTTGTGCTGGGCGCGGGCGTCGCGGGCTTGCAGGCGATCGCCACGGCCAAGCGCCTCGGCGCAATCGTGGAGGCGTACGACGTGCGCCCCGCGACGAAGGAGCAGGTGCAGTCGCTGGACGCGCGCTTCGTGGAACTGCCCAGCGAAGGCGGCGCCGACGCCGAGACGTCCGGCGGATACGCGAAAGAGCAGAGCGAGGAGCAGCAGAAGAAGCAGGCGGAACTGATGGCCAAGCATGTCGTCGGCGCCGATGTCGTGGTCTGCACCGCTGCGGTGTTCGGCAAGGCGCCGCCGCTGCTGGTGCCCGGCGACGTGGCGCAGCGCATGGGCGCGGGCACCGTGCTGGTGGACATCGCCGCCGCGCCCGAGCACGGCCGGGGCAACTGCGAACTGACCGAACCCGGCCAGATCATCACCACCGAAAACGGCGCGACGATCGTCGGCCTGCTCAACCTGCCGGCGCGCGTGCCCAATCACGCGAGCCTCGCTTACGCGAACAACATGCAGGCGCTGCTCAAGACGCTGATCGAAGACGGACAGATCAAGCTGAACCTGGAAGACCAGGTGCACGACGGCGCGTGCATCGTGCACAACGGCGAGGTGCGCAATGAACTGGTGCGCGAAGCCGTGAACGCTTGAATACCCGCCCCGGACTGGTCGCTTAAGCGACCAGTCCACCTGCCGCGCATCGACTGAATGGAGCGATCATCATGGACCCGTTCGTCACCAGCATCGTCATCTTCGTGCTCGCGATTTTCGTGGGCTTTGAAGTGATTACGAAAGTCCCCTCGACGCTGCACACGCCGCTGATGTCCGGCTCCAACGCGATCTCGGGCATCACGATCGTCGGCGCGCTAGCCGCGTCGTTTTCCGAGACGTTCGCGAGCCTGGGCGTCGTCCTCGGCACGCTCGCGGTCGTGTTCGCCACGATCAACGTCGTGGGCGGATACGTGGTGACCAACCGGATGCTCGCGATGTTCCGCGAGAAACAGAAGTGAGACCGCGCAGGAAGCGACGCGGCCCCGCCGCGTTCAAGGCGCGACAAGTCGCGTCGCTTCATAAAGAATGATCCTTCCCCCAAGGCATGACCATGCACACCCTCGCCTTTTCCAACGTTGACGCCGTCAACCTGCTCTACTTGCTCGCGGCGGTGCTGTTCATCCTCGGCCTGAAGATGCTGAGCAAGGTCAAGACCGCGCGCCGCGGCAACCTGATCTCGTCGCTGGGCATGCTCATCGCCGCGGTCGCGACGTTCTTCTTCATCACCGGCGGACAGGCGATCAGCCTCGTCTGGATCGCGCTGGCGCTGCTCGTGGGCACGGTGGTCGGCCTCGTCATGGCGGTGAAAGTGCCCATGACCGGCATGCCGCAGATGGTGGGCCTGCTCAACGGCTTCGGCGGCATCGCGTCGCTGCTGGTCGCGTGCGCGGA
>JBMCXL010000217.1:0-5716 GCA_048621015.1 Phycisphaeraceae bacterium | reverse complement strand
CGCCACGTTCAAGCACGCACCGGCCGCCCTGCTCCTGCCCACCGGCTACATGGCCAACCTCGCCGTGCTCACCGCCCTCGCCGGCCCCGGCGACCTGGTCTGCCTCGACAAGCTCAACCACGCCAGCCTCATCGACGCCGCCCGCGCCACCGGCGCCACGGTCCGCACCTTCCCCCACCTCCACTACGCCAGGCTCGAACGCCTCCTCGCACGCTGCGATGAAGCGACGCGACTTGCCGCGTCCCCGCCGCGCCCCCCGCGCCGCTTCATCGTCACCGACACCATCTTCTCCATGGACGGCGACGCCGCCGACCTGCCCGCCCTCTGCGACCTCGCCGACCAGTACGACGCCACCCTTATCGTCGACGAGGCCCACGCCACCGGCGTCCTCGGCGACACCGGCGCCGGCCTCTGCGAAGCGCAGCACGTGACCCACCGCGTCCCCATCGTCGTCAGCACCGCCAGCAAAGCGCTCGGCTCCCTCGGCGGCATCGTCACCGCCAGCCAGCCCGTCATCGACACGCTCATCAACCGCGCCCGCCCACTCATCTACACGACTGCCGTGCCCCCCGCCCAGGCCGCCGCCATCGGTGCCGCGCTCGAAGTCATCCGCGATGAACCCTGGCGCCGCCAGCGCCTCGCGCAGATGTCGCAGCAACTGCGCACCGATCTTCTCAATGATGGCTGGACGCTCTCACCGACCGACAGCGCAATCACCGAAGACAATCGGCAATCGGCAATTGGCAATCGGCAATCCCCTGCCCCCATCATCCCGTTGATCGTGCAAACGCCCGAGCGCGCCCTGCACCTCGCTGACCATCTTCAGCGCGCCGGCTTTCTCGCCGTCGCCATCCGCCCGCCGACCGTGCCGCCCAACACCGCGCGCGTGCGCCTCAGCCTGCGCGCCGACCTCACCGACGACGACCTCGCGCAACTGCGCACCGCCCTCGCCCGGTTCACGCCCGAACAAGATGCATGACACGTTTCAACGTTTAGCGTGCGGGCCGAAGGCCCGCCGTTTGACCCAGCTCTTTGCGGAAATGAATGCGGGCCTTCGGCCCGCACGCTGAACAAACAACCAACTCACTCAATACTCACCGACGGCGCCTGATGTGCCTCGCTCATCTCGATCACGTTCACCTGGCCCGTCAACCCGCGCACCAGCGCGTTCAATTCCTCCGTCAGCTTGTCCTCGCCCGCGAAGTTTGCGCTCGGATCACCGGCGTCGCTGTTGGCGCACAGCCGCGTGTTGATCGGCACGCGCCCGAGAAACGCCACGCCCATCTGCTGCGCCATCGTCTCCGCGCCGCCGCGGCCGAAGATGTCATACTCGCGCCCGTCATCTCCGATGAAATAGCTCATGTTCTCGACAATCCCCAGCACCGGAATGCCGAGCTGCTCGAACATGCGCACCGCCCGCCGCGCATCGTCCTGCGCCACCTTCTGCGGCGTGCACACCACCACCGCGCCCGTCAACGGCAGCAACTGACTCATCGTGAGCGGCACGTCGCCCGTCCCCGGTGGAAGGTCGATCACCAGGTAATCCAGCTCCCCCCAGTCCGTCTGCGTCGCCAACTGACGAAACGCCCCGTGCGCCATCGGCCCGCGCCAGATCAGCGGCTTCTCCTCGTCCACCAGCTTGCCGATCGTCATCGTTTTGATGCCGTGAACTTCAAACGGAATCAGCGTGTTCCCCCGCGCCGCCGGCTGCATGTCCGCCAGCCCCAGCATCGTCGGCGTCGACGGCCCGTAAATGTCACCATCGAGCAAACCCGTCCGATACCCCTGCTTCGCCAGCCCCACCGCCAGGTTCACCGCCACCGTCGATTTCCCGACACCTCCCTTGCCCGCCCCCACCGCGATGATGTGGGTCACCCCCGGCAGCGGATTGCTCTCACGCGCCTGATCCTGCGGCCCCTGCTGCTGCTGTGGCGCTTCCTGCTGACCGCCGCTCTGCTGCTGCTGCAGGCTCACCTTGCGCGGAAACTCCACCGCCACCTGCTGGATCTCATCGCCAAGGGCACGCACCGCCCGCTCGATGTCCTCGCGCAGGCGCTGTTTCGTCTCGTCGCTGGGCTGGCTCAGCTCGACGGTGACGCTGGCGTGGCCGTCGCAGTAGGCCACGTGCTTGACCATGTTCAGCGTGACGATGTCGCGGTGCAGCTCCGGGTCCTCCACCTGGCGCAGCTGCTCGTGGATCTGGTCTCGGGTGATGGCCATCATCGGCTCCTGTCGTATGATCATTCAGCCTGAACCCGGATGATAGGACCTGCCCGCCCCGCTGGCCAACGCTGCGACCGACCGGTTCATGGCCCACCTTGAAACATGCACCGACGCCTGCACACCCGCCCCCAGGCCCCCCGTGGATGGCGCGTTCGCAAGGCTGCCGCGGGACGCCCGCCCGGCGCTGCAATAGACTGGTGCGCCCGGGCGTTGTGCCTAACGGTGCCCTGTCATAAGGAACACAGCATGTCCAGACTCTCTCGATGGCCCCGCCGACCGCTGCGCGTGGTGGCCTGCGCCGCGGCGGTCGCCCTGATCACCCTCCCCGCCCTTGCCGAGGACGCCAAGCCGCGCCGGAACGGCAACCGCGCCGACAAGCCCGCCGCGACCCAGCCGGCTGACGCGCGCCAGGACAAGCAGGACAAGCATGACAAGCGCGGCGACCGCTGGGAGTGCGGCCGAAGGCTCATGCGCGCAGCCCTGCTCGAGGAGATCGATCTCGACGACCAGCAGCGCGAGCAGGTCGACCGGGCCTTCACCGCCCACCACGAACAGGTCCGTGAATGGTTCAAGCAGCGCCGCGACCAGATGCACGACCTGAAGCGTCAGATGCATGAGGCGCACAAGGCCGACGACAAGGAGCGAATCCAGGCCCTGCGCGAACGGGCGCGCGAGCTGATCGAGAGTCGGCCGAGTCTCAACGATCTCGGCCAGCGCATCCAGGGCGCGCTCACCGATGCGCAGTGGCAACAGTTCGAGCAAAACCGCGACGCGCTGCGCAAGCGCATTCTTGAACGCATGCGCGAGGGCCGCTGGAACAAGAACGGTCGCGACGGCGCACAAGGCGACAAGGCCCGGCCCACCACCCGCCTCCGCGCCGGCAAGTCCACCGAACGCATCCGAAGCGCATTGGCGCAGCTCGACCTGACCGACCAGCAGCAGCGCAAGATCGATGCCCTGTTCGAGGACCGCGACGAGCAGATGGAGCGCAGCCGCCAGTGGAAACAGGAGAACAGCGAGGAGCTCAAGCGCCTGCGCAGCGAGATGCGCGACGCCCGCGAAGCGGATGATCGCGAGAAGCTTCAGGCGCTGCGCGAGCAGCACCAGGCGTTGATGAAGCAGCGGCCCACGCCGGCCGAGACCCTGCCCGCCGCGATCCACGAAACGCTCACCGATGAACAGTGGGACCAGTTCCGCCAGGCGCTGCGCCGGCAGATGCAAAACGGCGGCGACAAACAAAAGGACAACGACAAGACCGACGACTGAAGCGCCCTGGCGCCCTCCCGTCCTCGAAGGAATGGCCACGGGAAGGTGAGCGTTGGAAGTCCGGCAGCGCGACGAAAGAAGCGGCGCGCTCGGGATTCAAACACGCATCCCCTCCTGCCACCCCTCGCGGGGAGGGTCTCGATCGCGCCCGATTCATCCTGCCACCTTGTCCATCCGCGTCGGCGGAACGGGTTCCCCGCCGACGCTGTTTTTCGCTAAACTTCGCCCACTTCGCCCTCACCCTTTGAATCCTCACTGACCGATGCGAGGCTCTCTCATGCCCCGATGCTTCATGCGTTCCCCCCTGCTTGTGCTTCTGTTGCTGGCGCTGGGCTGCGCGGCGTCAAACGATGCCATCGCCCCGCAGCGCATCGTGTTTCCGCATCAGTGGAAAGGCGTATTCGAGTTGCCCGATTTCCCCGAGCCGTCAGGCGCGGTGTACCACCCGGAGCGCGAAACACTCTTCATCGTCGGCGATGAAGGCGACATCATGGAGCTTCATCGCGACGGCCGCGTGGCGCACCACGTCATGCTTGACGAAGGCCGCGACCTGGAAGGCATCACCTTCGACCCGGCGACGGACCTGCTCTACGTGGCCGTGGAGGGTGAGGAGCGCATACTCGAGGTCGATCCCGACGCCCTGGCGATCCGCCGCACGTTCACCATCGAGCGCACCTATCAAGATCAGCTGCGCATGCACCCGGACGACAACGGCCTCGAGGGCATTGCCTTCATCCCCAACCCCAAGCATCCCGAAGGCGGCGTCTTCATCGTCGCGCACCAGTCCTTCACGCTGGACAACCCCGAGGAACCCTCCGCGCTGATGCGCGTCGAAGCGCCGCTGCGCACCAGCCGCGCCGCCGAGGCCGAGGCGCGCATCGTCGGGATGCTCGAAATACCCATCATCGACATGAGCGGCCTGCATTACGACGCCGAGCGCGATCTCCTCTACGCGCTCAGCGATGCGCACAACGTCGTCCTCACCGTCAACTCCAGCGGCCAAATCATCGAAACCCGCGCCTTCCCCGGCGACGAGCAGGAAGGTATGGCGGTCGACGGCGACGATTTCATCTACATCGCGCAGGACACGGGCGGGGTGTTGAAGGTGAAATGGGAGAGGTAGTTTCAAGTTTCAAGTTCCAGGTTTCAAGTTCAGCAGACGGCGGCGAAGCCGCCGGTTCCCAACTTGAAACTTGAAACTCTGAAACTTGAAACTGTTTACTGAACGAGTCCCTGCGTCAACCGCATGAACGCCGTCTCGAGGTTCACGCGCTCCTCTTCCAGGCGCGTCAACCGGTAGCCCTGTGTGACGAGTTTGCCGGCGATGTTGGCCGGGTCGTTCTGCTGGGCGTCGAGCAGGACGCGCATGTGGCTGTTGGTGATTTCGACGTCGGTGACGCCGGGGATCTGCCGGATGACGTGCGCCGCCTCCTGCATGCGCTCGGCCACGCCCACGTGCAGCACGACGCCCGAGCGGGCGCGTTCGAGCATCTCGTCGGTCGAGCCGAGGAACTTCAGCTCGCCCTGCTCGATGATGCCGACCTTGTTGCACAGGTCCGCCAGCTCCAGCAGGATGTGCGAGCTGATGAGGATCGTCTTGCCCATCTTGTGCAGCTCTTTGAGCAGCTCGCGAATCTCGATGCGCGCCCGCGGGTCGAGGCCCGACGCCGGCTCGTCCAGCAGCAGCACTTTCGGATCGTGCAGCAGCACGCGCGCCACCGACAGACGCTGCTGCATGCCGCGCGACAAAGAGTTCACCTCCGCGTCGCGCTTGTAGCCCAGGTCCGTCAAATCGAGCACGTCGTCCACCGCCTGCTTGCGCTGCTGGCCATGGATGTCATACGCGGCTGCGAAAAACTCCAGGTACTCCTGCACGACCATGTCTTCATACGAACCAAAATAGTCGGGTACGTACCCGATCACCGAGCGCACCTGCCGCGCGTTGACCGGCCCCACGCTGAGCCCGTCAATCCGCGCCTCCCCCCACGTCGGCTTCAGCAGCGTCGCCAGGATCTTGATCGTCGTCGTCTTCCCCGCGCCGTTCGGCCCGATGAATCCGAAGCAATCCCCCGCCTCAATCTCGAGGTTCAGATTCGCCAGCGCCATCAGCTCGCCGTAGCGCTTGGTGAGATTAATGGTTTGAATCATTGCCATGGAATCGCTCCGCGATTCAGTTTCAAGTTCCAGGTTTCAAGTTTCAAGTTGATCGGCGGCTTCGCCGCCGTCT
>JBMCXL010000216.1:0-5752 GCA_048621015.1 Phycisphaeraceae bacterium | reverse complement strand
ATTTCACAGCCGCGCTGCTCCAGGATCGCGCACGCGATCGTCAACCCCCCTCCCTCGCAGGGAGGGGTTGGAGGAGGGTCGAGCGTTCTGCAACCGTGTACGCCACATGCGCGTGACGACGACGCAAGGTGAACCCGCGCCTCACCCTCCCCCTGCCCCCTCCCTCAAGGGAGGGGGGTTGAGAGGGATGAAACAGGCGCCAGGCGCAGCCACCGCGGCGCAAATCTCAAAGACCTGCGAACCGCGCGTCGGGTGCCACGGCCTTCAGGCCGTGGCACCCAAAGTATCCCGCTACCCGACGACCTCGCGCGGCGCGGCGATGGGCCGGCTCCGGTACACTGCCGCGCTCCATGGCCAATTTCCCCGTCATGCTCAAGCTCACCGGTCGGCGGTGCGTGATCGTCGGCGGCGGCGGTGTCGCGCACCGGCGGGCGGCGGCGCTGCTGGAGGCCGGGGCGGCGGTGACGGTGATCGCCCCGGCGGTCGAGGACAAGCTGGCCGCCCTGCCGGTGAGCATTGAGCGGCGGGCGTACCGGCGCGGCGATCTGGACGGCGCGCGGCTGGTCGTGATCGCCACGGATGATCCGGCGGTGAACCGGCGCGTGGCCGAGGATGCCGCGGCCGCGGGCGTGCTCGTGAATCGGACGGACGACCCGGACGCCGGCGACGTGGCGGTGCCCGCGCACGGTCGGCACGGCGCGGTGACGATCGCCGTGGACACGGCCGGCATCTCCGCCGCCGCCGCCGCAACGATCCGCCGGCAGCTTTCCGAAAAGCTCGATCCCGACTGGCCGCGCCTGCTGGAGGCGGTCGCCCCCTACCGCGAGCAGGTGCGGCAACGGATCGCCGACCGGGCCGAGCGACAAGTCCGCCTCCGGCGGCTGACGGACGAGCAGGCGATGAATATCCTTAAGGCTCAGGGAACCGAGGCGCTGCGGCGGCATTGTGAAGCGCTGCTGCGCGAGGAAACGTGAAGCATTGCCAATTGCCGATTGCCAATTGATCGGCAATGCGGAACGGAATTGGCAATTGGCAATTAGCCATGGCAAACCCGCTGACCAGTCTGACCTTTCTCCTGCTGACGCTGCTGGCGCTCGCCGCGTGGGGCGCGGCGCTGCATCGGCTGCGCCGTCCGACCGACGCCGGCGTGGCCGGGGCGCTGCAGCAGTGGCTGGTGGGCATCGTCTGCCTCGGCAGCGCGGCGGTGGTGATGGTGCGCTGGATCGTGCTGGAGCATGAGTGGCAGCCGGTGGCGGCGCACGTGGACGGCCTGGCGCTCATCGCCGCGCTGTTCGCCGGCGCGACGCTCTACGTGCAGAGTCGGCCGCGGCTGTTCGGCCTCTCGGCGTTCGCCCTGCCGGTGCTCGCGCTGATCTTGGCGTGGGCGATCTGCGCCGCGGCGTGGACGTTTCGGCCATTCGAAACGCTCGATCCGCTCTGGATGGGCCTGCACCTCATGGGCGTCTACCTCGGCACGGCCAGCGCCGCCGTCGCCGCGATCGCCGGCTCCATGTTCCTCTACATCCAGAGCCGCCTGAAACACAAGCATGGCCTGCAATCCTTCGGACACCTCGCCAGCCTCGAAGCGCTGGAGACGCTGATCGTGCGCACCGCCACGCTCGGCTTCGTGCTGCTCACGCTCGGACTCGTCGCCGGCCTGATCGTGCTCAGCGTCAGTGACGCCGGCCTCATTCCCACGTGGTGGTACATCCCCAAGCTCACCCTCGCCTTCACCACCTGGCTCGTCTACGCCGTGGTCATGAACATTCGCTACGCCACCCGCTTCCGCGGCGCCCGCGCCGCCTGGCTCGCCATCGTCGGCCTCGTGCTGCTGCTGGCGACCTACGGCCTCGTCACCGCACTGCCACATGAACCGCGCGCCGAGGAAACCGCCGCCGCCATGGTGGTCGATGGCCAATTGCCGATTGCCAATAGCCGATTGACAGAAGATGTGACCGCAACGCCACAATCGGCAATCGGCAATCGGCAATCGGCAATGCCCTCCCGGGAGGTGGTGTGATGCGCATCGGCCTGCTCGGGCTCAACCATCGCACGGCGCCGATCGAGCTGCGCGAGCGCGTCGCCATGTCCGAAGACGCGCTCGGCGCGCTGCACGAGGAGATGGGCCGGCGCTTCCCCACCGCCGAGCACGTGGTGCTGTCCACGTGCAATCGCATCGAGTGTTACGTCGCGCGGCCGAGCGATGATCCGCCGACGATCGACGCCCTGCGCGCCCTGCTCGCCGAGTGCGCCGGCGTGCCGACAAGCGAGCTGACCGCCGCGAGCATCCATCGCGAGCAGGAAGAGGCGCTGCGCCACCTGTTCCGCGTCGCGGCGGGGCTCGATTCCATGGTGCTCGGCGAGCCGCAGGTGCTCGGACAGGTGAAGCGCGCCTATGACCTGGCGGTGGCGCACGACAGCGTCGGCCCCGTGCTGCACCGCGTCTTTCAGGACGCACTCGCCGCGGCGAAACGCGTGCGCACCGACACCGGCATCGGCAGCGCGCGCGTCTCGGTCGGCTCGGTCGCCGTGGATTTCGCGCGCCAGGTGTTTGAAGACTTCACCGACAAGACCATCCTCGGCATCGGCGCCGGCGAGATGGCCAAGACCACGCTGCGCCACCTGCTCGACCTGCAGCCGCGCCGGTTGTGGCTGACCAACCGCTCGCCGCAGCGCGCCGCGGAGTTGGCCAGCGCCCTGGGCCTGGCCGGCGCTGCCGGGGGCGCGCGGCACTGGGAAGAGCTGGACGAATTGCTGGTCGAGGCGGACGTGGTGCTGACCAGCACCGGCAGCGAGCAGCCGATCGTGACGCCCGAGCGCTTCAAGCCGATCGCGAAGCGCCGGCGACATCGGCCGCTGTTCATCATCGACATCGCCGTGCCGCGCGACGTGGCGCCCGCCGTCGGCACGGCGCGCAACGTGTACCTCTACAACATCGACGACCTGCAGACCGTCATGGACGCCGGCGCCGATCAGCGGCGCGAGCAGAGCGCCGCCTGCGAGGCGCAGCTCAACGAGGCGGCCAGCGCCTGCATGCACCAGGTGCGCTACCGCGACGTGGGCCACCTGATTCGCCAGCTCCGTCAGCGGCTGCACGACCTGGGCGCGCTCGAGCAGCAGCGCACGCAGCGCAAGCTGCGCCAGGTCGCCGACCCCGAAACCGCCGAAGCGATCAACGACCTGCTCGACGAGCACACGCGCCGGCTGGTCAACAAGATCCTGCACCTGCCGCTGAGCCAGCTCGACCCGAAAAACGGCGAACTGGACGCGCCGCTCGGCTTCTACGCGGCCGCGCTGCGCCGGCTGTTCGACCTGGACGAGCGCGAGCACGAAACGCCGCCCTCCACGCGCCCGCCCGCGCCCGCGCGGGAAGGCTGCGACCACCCCACATCACCATAGCCCGGCCCCAACGGAGGCGCGGTGACGCCCGAAGGTGTGCGAGCGCCGCCGCGCCCCCGTTGGGGGGGCTATCGCAGTGCAGCGCGGTTACACTGCTCCGTCGTGAGCGAACCTCCCGCCGCCACATCGACCGGTCGCAACACCGCCGTCGCGCTTTCGATGCTCGGCGTGCTGGGGGTGACCGTGTGGCTGATCGGCCAGGGGGAGCGGTTTCTCGCGAACATCGCCATCATCATCGAAGTATTGCCCGCGCTCGCCGCGCTCTGGCTCGGCGCGGCGGGGTTCGGTTATCCGCTGCGCCGCGCGCTGCTGCCGAACGTGCGACACGGCATCGTGGCTCAAACCGGCCTCGGCCTCGCGGCGCTGCTGCTGATCAACTGGCTGCTGGCGTGCTTCGGAGCCCTCCACATGCTCAGCGCGTGGGGGTTGTGCGCGGTGGGGATGGCGCTGCTGGCGGCGCAGCTTGTCATGGCGCATCGGGATGGCACGCTGGAGTGCGCGACCAGTTCGATCGCGCTGCCGTGGGCGCTGCCGGTGGCGATGCCGGGGCTGGGCGTGATGCTCGTTGCGGCCGCCTGTCCGCCGGGGACGCTGTGGCAGATGGAGGCGTTCGGGTATGACGTGCTGACGTATCACCTGCAACTGCCACGCGAATGGCTTGAGCTTGGCGCGATGACGGGGCTGGAGCACAACGTTTACAGTTACATGCCGTCGCTGATCGAAGGCGCGTACATGCAGCTCGCCGCGATGCAGGGCGGGGTGTACGCGGCGATCTACACCTGCCAGCTTTTCCACGTCTCGCTCGCATGTTTCGCGGCGGTGGCGGTCGCGTGCGCGGCAGTGCGCTTTGTGAACGTGACGGCGGCGGTGCTCGCGGCCGGTGCGCTGCTGGCGCTGCCGTGGACGGTCATCACCGGGTCGCTTGCGTACAACGAGATGGCGATGCTCGCGTTCGGCGGCGCGGCGCTGCTGATCCTGTTCGACGAGGCGGGCGAGACGGTGCGCGGCGGCGCGGCGGCGGGGATGCTGCTCGGCGCGGCAACGCTGGCGAAGCTGACGGCGGGGCTGCTGCTGGCGGCGCCGATCGGCGTGATCGCGCTGGTGGGCTGGCATCGTGCGCTGCCGTGGCGGCCGCACGTGCGCGTCGCGGCGGCGATGGCGCTGGCGGGCACGCTGATGCTTGCGCCGTATCTCGTGCGAAACGCGGTGTGGACGGGCAATCCGGTGTTTCCGTTCGCGACCAGCGTTCTCGGGACGGGGCATTGGGACGAGGCGCAGGCGGCGCGGTGGGAGCGCGGGCATGGCGTGTCGTGGGCGGAGGGCAACCGCGGCGAGGCGCTGCTGAAGCAGTGGTTGCTGAACACGGGGTATGGCGCGGTGGGCGGCGCGGAAGTGCAGCGCACGGCGGAGAACATCGCGCGCTTCGACCGCGAGGGCGGCGTGCCGCTGCTCTGGCTGGGTGTGGCGGCGTCGTGCGCGGTGGCGCTGCGCCGGAAGGAGATGCGGCCGATTGCGGCGGCGCTGGGCGCGCTGATCGTGCTTCAGCTTGTGGCGTGGTTGAGCGTGACGCATTTGCAGAGCCGGTTTCTGGTGCCGACGTTGCTGCCCGCGGTGTTGCTGCTCGCGCTGGGGCTCGGTGCGCTGCCGCGGCGCTGGTCGATGGTGGGTGGTGTGCTGGTGGTGGTTTTTGCGCTGTCCAGTGGGGTGACGTTGCATCAGCAGAGCCGGGCGGCGGTGGGGCTGTTGATTGATGCGTTCGTGCCGCCGGGGCGCGGGCGTGTGCCGGAGGGCGCGGTGAACAGCCATCCGATCAACGGGCTGCCGCGCGATTCGCGCACGTACCTGGTGGCGGACAACGGGTCGCTGCTCTACCTCGATCGGCCGATCGTTTATCACACGCCGTTCGATGCGAGTCCGCTGGGGGCGATGGTGCGCGCGGCGGACGGGGAGCCGGGGGCGGTGAATCGGCTGCTGCGCGAGCGCGGGATCACGCATGTGTGGGTGAACTGGGGCGAGTTGGAGCGCTTGCATGGGACGTATGGGTATGACGAGGATGTGACGCGCGGGACGCTGCGGGGGTTGATGGCGGGCGGGTGGCGGCGCGTGTGGGGGGGCGATGGGAATGTGGCGTTGTATGCGCTGCCTCGGGAGTGAGAGAGCGCGGCGGAGCCGCGGCGCTTCGTAGACAAGGAATTTTGTGGATGTTTGGAAGTCATTTGTCGATTGCGGGCGGTCTCGAAAATGCGCTGATTCAGGCGCGCGAATACGAGATGGACTGCGTGCAGGTGTTCACGAAGAACCAGCGCCAGTGGAAGGCGCCGCCGTTGACGGACGAGCAGGTGCAGCGCTGGTT
>JBMCXL010000215.1:0-5772 GCA_048621015.1 Phycisphaeraceae bacterium | reverse complement strand
GCATCCCGCCCTGGAACGTGCTCGCCATCACCTTCACCAACAAGGCCGCCGGCGAAATGCAGGAGCGCGTCGCCGAGTTGCTCAGCGAACGCGAAGCGCGCGCCGTCACGGTCAGCACCTTCCACGCCCTCTGCGCGCGCCTGCTCCGCCAGTACGCCGACAAGCTCGACCTGCCGCGCGGCTACTCCATCTACGACAGCAGCGACCAGCAGCGCGCCGTCAAGCAGGCCCTGTCCGACCTCGAAATCAACCCCAAGAACTTCCCCCCCGGCGCCATGCTCGGCTCGATCAGCAACGCCAAGAACGACCTGCTCGACGCTGATGCTTACGCGCAGAAAGCCGCCGACTTTTACGCCCGCACCGTCGCCAAGGTCTACAAGAAATACAGCGAGATCCTCACGCGCAACCAGGCGCTCGACTTCGACGACCTGCTGCTCAAGACCGTGCAACTGCTGCGCCGCCATGGCGATGTACTCGCCGAGCTTCAGAACAAGTACCAGTACGTGCTCATCGACGAGTACCAGGACACCAACCACGCCCAGTTCGTCATCGCCAACGCGCTTGCCACGAAGCACCACAACATCTGCGCCACCGGCGATCCGGACCAGTCCATCTACGGCTGGCGCGGCGCCGACATCAGCAACATCCTCGAATTCGAAAGCCAATACCCACAGGCGAAAGTCGTCGCGCTGGAGCAGAACTACCGCTCCACCCAATCGATCCTCGCCGCGGCCGACGCGCTCATTCAGCGCAACAAGGCGCGCAAGCACAAGGCGCTCTGGACTCACAACGATGGCGGCGAGCCGGTCACGGTCGTCACGTGCGCCGACGAGCGCCACGAGGCCGCGTGGGTCGTCGAGCAGCTCGAAAAGCTGCACGGGGAGAAGGAGATCCCCTGGGGCGGCATGGCGGTGTTTTACCGCATGAACAGCTTGAGCCGCGTGATGGAGGACGAGCTGCGCTCGCGCGGCGTGCCCTACCAGATCGCGCGCGGCACCGCGTTCTACGACCGCAAGGAGATCAAGGACGCCGTCGCTTTCCTCCGCGCCATCGCCAACCCGGCCGACGAGGTCAACCTGCTGCGCATCATCAACACGCCGGCGCGCGGCATCAGCGACAAGTCGGTCAAGAGCATCCAGGCGTTCAGCACCGCGCGCAACCGCGCGGTGCATGAAATCCTGCACGACCCGACGCCCGTGCCGAACATCACCACGCGCGCCCAGAACAGCATCGTCAAGTTTTCCAAAATGCTCGACGCTTGGCGCGACTCGGCGAACCTCACCGACGGCAGCGCTGACGATGCCATGGAGCAGGCGGCGCTGATGGACCAGACGACGTCAGCGAAAGACGAGCCCACGCTGCGTATCTTCGTCGAGCGCGTGTTGCAGGACTCCGGCCTCGAAGAGTACTACCGCAACGACAAGTCCGACCCCGACCAGGAACGCCTGGCCAACCTCGGCGAGCTGGTCACCTCCGCCCAGCAGTTCGAGGACGAATACACCTGGGAGATTCAGGTCGACGGCGACGGCCACGCCGCGCCGCTCGCGGAAAAATTGCTCGCCTTCCTCGAACGCATCAGCCTCGTCAGCGACATCGACGCCGTGCAGGACAGCGAAGGCAGCGTCACGCTCATGACGCTCCACGCCGCCAAGGGCCTTGAATTTCCAGTCGTCGCCATGATCGGCGTCGAGGACGGCCTGCTCCCGCACGAGCGCTCGCAGAATGACCAGCGCGAGGAAGAGGAGGAGCGCCGCCTCTGCTTCGTCGGCATCACCCGCGCCATGCGCCACCTCCTTCTCACCCACGCGCGCTACCGCACCATCTTCGGCATGACGCGCCCCGCCATTCCCAGCCGCTTCCTCATGGAGCTGCCCGAGGACCACATCGAACACCTCGACGTCTCCGACGAGATGGACGGCGACGAAGCGCGCCTCGACGCCGGCCGCCAGCAGCGCGCCCAGGCCCAGCGCGCCGCCACCGCCTTCCCCGTCGGCACGCGCGTGCGCCACCCCCAGTTCGGCCTCGGCACCGTGCGCGACGTCAACCCCATGGGCGCCCACGCCCGCGTCCGCGTGGCCTTCGACGAGGTCGGCGCCAAAACGCTCATCCTCGAATACGCACGCCTGCAGCGCATCGAGTAGAAACTGTTTAGCGTGCGGGCCGCAGGCCCGCCGCGTGTTCCCGCATGAAACCGACGGCGGGCCTGCGGCCCGCACGCTGAACGATAAGCACGAACGCTGAAACACCATGCCCCGCACGCGCATCAAAATCTGTGGCATCACCACCGTCGAAGCGGCACAGACCGCCGCCGCGGCCGGCGCGGATGCCGTCGGACTGATGTTCGCCGAAGGTTCGCCGCGCACCATCGACATGGCGCAGGCCCAGCGCATCGCCGCGGCGCTGCCGGCGTTCGTGGAGCCGGTGGGCGTGTTCCTCAATCAGTCAATCGACTTTGTGCGCGACGTGGCAGCGCGTCTGCCGCTGCGCACGGTGCAACTGCACGGCCATGAAACGCCGACGGAAGCTGCCGCGCTGGCGCCGCTGCGCGTCATCAAGGCCCTGTCCTTCGACGACGGCCTCGATGCGGCGCTGGCCCCCTGGCGCGGTTGCGCCAACCTCGCCGCCCTGATGTTCGATGCGCCGCCCCCCGAGCGTGCGACGCTGACCGGCGGGCACGGCACCGCGTTCGACTGGGATGCGCTCGCCGCGCTCAAACAGCGCGGTGCACTGGACGAGCTGCCGCCGATCGTGCTCGCCGGCGGGCTCACACCCGACAACGTCGCCGAGGCGATCGCGACCGTGCAGCCCTACGGCGTGGACGTCTCCAGCGGCGTCGAGTCGGCGCGCGGGGTGAAGGATCCGGGGAAGATCGTTGCGTTCTGCGAGGCCGCGCGCGGTGCGCGATCCGGACCTTCGCTGCGCTCAGGACCGGCTTAGGGCCATCGAGCGCCCTCGCTTTAAGCCGGTCCTGAGCGCAGCGAAGGTCCGGATGGTTTTCCTCCCCCTGCAACCGCCGGCGCATCGACTACAATCCTCCGCCATGAAACGCGTGCTCTCCGGCATCCAACCTTCGGGCCAACTGCATCTGGGCAACTATACCGGCGCGATCCGGCAGTTCGTCGAGATGCAGCGCGACCACGAAATGTTCATCTTTGTCGCCGCCTACCACGCCCTGACCTCCGGCCGCGACCCTGAAACACTGCGCAGTAACACGCGCCAGGTCGTCATCGACTATCTCGCGTTCGGCATCGACCCCGACCAGACGAGCCTGTACCTGCAACAGGACGTGCCGCAGGTCACCGAGCTGTGCTGGCTGCTCGCGTGCGTCTGCCCGAAGCACCTGATGGACAAGCAGACGACCTACAAGGACAAGGTCGCGCGCGGCCTGCCGGCGTCGATCGGCTTGTACATCTATCCGATCCTCCAGGCCGCGGACATCCTCGCGGTCGATCCCGATGTGGTGCCGGTCGGCGAGGACCAGCGCCAGCACGTCGAGATCGCGCGCGACCTGGCGGGCAAGTTCAACCATCACTACGGAGAAGTGTTCAAGATTCCCGAGCTGATCGTGCGCGAGGGCGCGGGTGTCCTTCCGGGGGTCGATGGGCAGAAGATGTCCAAGAGCTACGACAACACGATCGACCCTTTCGCGCCGGAGAAGAAGCTGCGCAAGCGGATCATGAAGATCCAGACGGATTCGACGCCGGTGGAGGAGCCGAAGGACCCGGAGACGTGCACGGTGTTCCAGATCTTCCGCGCGCTCGCGGGCGAGGGCGACCCGCGCACGCGCGAGCTGCGCCAGCGCTACGAGGCGGGCGGCATGGGTTATGGCGAGGCGAAGCAGGCGCTTTTCGAGCTGATCCTCGACCACTTCGCCGAGGCGCGGCAGAAGCGCGAGCAGTTGATGAACGATCCCGGTTACGTGGATGACGTGCTGCGGCGCGGCGCGGACGCGGCGCGGGAAAAGATCGCGGATGTCACGGAGCGCGCGCGGCGGGCGGTGGGGCTGGTGTGAAATGTCGAATGACTGCTCCAATGTCCAATGACCAAGCCGCCATCTCACCCCCCTCCCTTGAGGGAGGGGCAGAGGGAGGGTGAGCGCCGGAACACCGGGTGCGCCGGTTTCATCAGGCGCTGCCGAACTTCAGACTCTCACCCTCCCCTAACCCCTCCCTCGAGGGAGGGGGGTTGAGAGCGCGAAAACGCCTGGTTATTGGCTATTCGGGATTCGACATGACCCTCACGCGCTCTGCGAGAAGCGCGGCATGTCGGTGGGTGGTTGGTCAGCCGCGGGCGCCTGGTCGCGCGGCGCGTGGCCCGCTTCTTGCGCCTGGCGCTCCATCAGCATCTGCCACGTCTCGCGCTCGTACTCGATCAGCTCGATCACCTCGTCGACGATGGCGACATCGCGGTTGACGTTCGCCTCGACCAGCCGCCGATAGAGGTAGGTGTACAGGCCCGCGAGGCGGTCGCAGAGTTCGGGGGCGGCTTTGTGGTTGAGGCTGTTGGACAGTTCCAGCACGATGTTCTGGACGCGCACGAGATTGTTGTAGCTGTCCTCGTAGCGCTTCTCTTCCAGCGCCGGCTTCGCCTGGCGGCAGAACTTGAGCGCGCCGTCGTAGAGCATGAGGCGCAGCTCCTGCGGACTGGCGGTGAGCACTTTCGTGCGCAGGTACGGGTTGATCGTCGGTGCAGCCATGGGTGTGAAATGAAACTCCTGAACGGCTCGAAAAATCGAACGCCGTCACAGCGTATCGGCAAACCACCCCGGCCAGGCTTAGCGGTTTTCAGCCGATTGTGCGGAACGGCCGATAAGGCGCGCGGGCGCGAATCTTGTTTCGCGAAGGGCGCGAAGAGCGCGAAGCATCAGGACAGATCGATGAGTGCCCGGGAAACAGTCGAAACTATTCACTGATCCCCCCATCCATTTCGCGGCTTCGCGGCCTTCGCGAGAACTGATGCCTGCGTTCTCCCGTTGACCGGCGCGGCCGCGGATCAACCCAGTTGCGAAAGCTGCTGGAGACTGCTCATCCCGCCGCCGCCGCCCGTCCGGTTGGCCACGCTTTGCAGGCCGCTGAGCGCCTGTTGCTGGCCCTGGAGCTGGGCGATCGACTGCTCCATCGCGATGAACTCGGCGCGCAGTTGTTCACGCTTGGCTTCGAGCTGCTCGTTGATCGCCTCGATGCGGTCCTCGTTCAGGCCGATCTGGCGATCGATCGAGTCGAGCCGATTCTGTAGCGCGCCGCTCTGGCTGTCGGTGAGGCGGTCGAGGATCTGATCGATCTCAACACCGATGCCTGCGCGGACGATCTCCTCCTCGCCGGTGATTTCGTCGGTTTCGGTTTCCTTGAGCGTGAACAGGGTCTGGACCGCCTCGGCATCGGTGTCCATGGCCTGGCGCAGCTTGTCCTCGTCGAGTTCGAGCTTGGCGCCTTCACCGACGGTGATGCCGATCTCCGAGAGCGACTTGAACTGGCCGGTCAGGTCGCCGTCGCGGCTGCTGATCTTTCTGAAGATCGCGTTGCGGACGGTGCTGACGGTCGGGTCGCCGAGCAGGACGCCGCGCTCCTCGGTTTCCTGGTCGTAATCGTCGTACTTGTTGAGCGTGTCCACGACGCTGTTGAACCGCTCGACGAACTTGCCGACCGATTCGACGATCTCGTCGCGATCTTCGCTGACGGTGACCTGCACGGGTTGATCGCTGGTGGCGTGCAGGTCGATGGTGACGCTGGGCACGAGGTCGTCGATCTGGTTGCGCTTGGAGGTGACCAGCAT
>JBMCXL010000214.1:0-5785 GCA_048621015.1 Phycisphaeraceae bacterium | reverse complement strand
CGACCCGCGGGGTTCGCAGACTCACCCGCGCGGCTTGGAGGGTCAATGAATCGCCGCGAAGAGGCACAAGAGACGCAAGACATGCTCATGCGCTTCATGCGCCTCTTTGCGGCGATCTCTTTGTCGTCTTACTGGTCCAGGGAGGTCGGCTCGATTGGCTCGCCGAACTCGATGCGGTTGCGCTGCAGCAGCGTGCCCATCTCGCGGTAGAGCTGCGCGATGGCGGTTGCGTATTGCGTGCGTGCTTCCATCTCCTGGATCTCCGCGTCCGCGACGCGCTGCTGGGCCTGGAGCTTGAGATCGAGCAGGAATTCCGGCGTCAGCGCCACGCCCGCCTCCTCCTGCTCCTGGATCGTGCGCAGGTTGTCCGCCGCCGCGCGGCGCGCGGCGCGCGTCGCGCCGATCAGCTCGTATGCCGTCACCACGCCGCGCAGCGCGTTTTTCACGCCGAGCACGACCTCCTGCGCCGCGTCGCGATACTGGATCACTGCCTGGCGGCGTTCGAGGCGCGCCTGCTTGTGGCGCGCCCGGGCGCGGCGGTTGCCCAGCGGATACTGGAACTCGGCGCCGAGCACGTAGTCGATGAAGTTCAGCTCATCGAGCTGGTCGTAGGCGTCGGCCGCGCTGTTGATGCCCAGGCCGTTGAACCCGACCGCCGCTTCGACGTTCAGATCGGGCAGGAGTTGGTTGTCCGCCACGTCCAAGCGGATCGAGGCGTCGCGGATCGCCAGCAGCGTCCGTTGCAGCGCCGGCCGATGGCGCAGCGCGGTGCGCACCGCATCGAGCAGCGAAAACTCGATCGGCGCGGTGGCGGGATCTTCCGTCGGCAGCACGAGGATTTCGCTGGTCAGCGGCAGCTCCGGCGTGTTGATGAGGCGCTTGAGCTGATCCGCCGCGGTGCGCACGTTCTGGCGGGCGCGGATGACATCGGCGCGGCGCAGCTCGACGAAGCTGGCGGCCTCGGTGATGCGCACGGGGCTGACGTCGAAGCCGGCGCGCTCGCGCAACTGCTCCCAGTCGGTGATCGTGCGCTGCAGCAGCCGCGTCTGGACGTGCAGTTGATAGCGCGCCAGCACCAGGTCCCAGTACGCCTGCTCGACGGTGAAGGCGATGTCCTCCAGCGTCTGGACCATGTTCTCGTACTGCTGAGCGCGGGCGGATTGGGCCAGGCGGATCTCGGCGCGGTTCACCGCCGTGCCGAAGTTGCGCAGCAGCGGCTGGCTGAGCGTGAGCAATACGTCGCTGCGATAGAAGCGGTCGACGGCGAAGCTGGTGGGCGTTTGCTCCTGTCGGCTGACGGAGGTTTCGATGCTCGCCACGCCGCCGGTGGTCAGTGGCTGGCGGATGCCGGTGCTCAGTTCGAGGATTTCGCTCTGCTGGTCGCCGGCGAGGCCGAACCCGGCACCGCCCGGCCGGGGGGTGTCGCGCTTGGCCCAGTCGGCGGTGGTGAAGAAGCTGGCGTCGAAGGCGGCCAGCGCCTGGACGATCTGCGTCTCGGCGATGGCGGGGTCGAGGCGGGCGGCCTGGGCCTGGAGGTTGCGCTGCACGGCGAGGCGGACAGCTTCCTCCAGCGACACACGGACGGTCGGCGAGTCGGTGTCGCCCTGGAGGTCTTCGCCGAGTTCCAGGGGCTCCTGCTCGTAGGTGCTGGGGCCGCTGAGCTCGTCCAGCTCTTCGCGGCGCTGGGGGGAGAGGGCCCGCTCGACCTCGCTGGGGGCGCGCTCGACTTCGACGATTTCGCCGGGCGTGGTCTGCTGGAGGCGGGCGCGGTGGGCTTCGATGAGCGATTCGCGCAACGCGGCCTCGGGGCTCTGATCGAGCGGGCCGGCGCAGGCGCTGACCGCGAGCCCCGCGGCCAGAAGTGCGAGCCAGGTGGTTCGTGATTTCACCCAGTGTCCTCTCGGCATGATCGGCGGCGAATATAGGGGCCTGTGGGAGTGGGGTCAATTGTCAGCGTACGGCGTACGAGCGGGTCTGGCGAGGCGCGGGCTGGCGTGGCATCCGTTTAGAATTCGCCGCATGTGCGGAACGGCGGGCGGCGAAGCAGGAGACATGGCACGATGGGCACGACCAGCGATGAACTGACGTTGCGGACGTTTCAGGCACACATCCGCGAGCGCTACGAGGCGACGGACCGCGCGCGGGGGACGCCGGGCACGTTCATGTGGTTCGTGGAAGAGGTGGGCGAACTGGCCACGGCGTTGCACAAGCGCGCCGGCGAAGGCGGGGCGACCTCCGGCGGGGAAGACCTGGAAGGCGAGTTCGCCGACGTGCTCGCGTGGCTGTGTACGCTGGCGAACATCAACGATGTCGATCTGGCGGCGGCCGTGCAGCGCAAATACCTGAGCGGTGAAGGGCCGAGCGGGCACAAGTGAGGGGTGGAATTGGCGATTGCCGATTGCCGATTGGCGAGGGTCAGGGGGCGGTTGATTCTTGCTCTTGCGTTTCCTGTGCTTCCTGCGCTTCCTGCGTCGGTTGTGCATCGGGTGCGGCTTCGTTGTCGCGCGGTGGTCGCGCTTCGGTGTCCGGCGGCGCGGTCTGCTGGTCGATCACGACGGACACTTCCACCACTTGTGCTTCCCCTTTTTCTTCCTCCGACGTCGGCGCGTAGGCGTCGGGGACCGGTTGCGTCGGCACCATGGGAAGCTGCGATTCCAGCAGGCGCAGGTAGTCGAATTCCTCCGCCACCTCGCGCTGAAGCTGCGCCTCGGCTTCGGGATCGGCCGCCGTGGCGCCATCGGCCGGCTCCTCCGGCGCTGCCGCGCGGGACGTCGGCGCCGGGCCTTCTTCCGCCGGCGCATCTTCTGTCGGCGCATCTTCCGCAAGTGCGTCGGCCGCGGCGCCGGCGGTGCGGTCGGCAGGATCGTCCGTGGCTTTCGTCAGCGCTTTGACCTGCAACGACGGTTCGTCGGCTGCCGCCTGCGCCGTGTTCTCCCGCGCAGCATCGTCGCGATCCATCTGCGCCAGCACGCGCGCTTCCTGCGTCACGAAGGCGCGCTGCGTATGCACGCGATTGAGGTGCGCGACCATGCTGTCGACCTGGTCGGTGCGCATGCGCAGCACCAGTTGCTCGCGCGGCGCTTGCTGGATGGATGGGTCGCTGCGCTGCGCGGCCGCGGCGTCGAGCAGTTGCGTGAGCTGTTGCCGTTCGGTCGGGTACAGCTCGCGCTCCACCGGCGGCTGCATCGCCTGGTTCATGTCGGCGGGCGGATCGTCGGCGATGTTCGGCTCGTTGAAGGGAACGCTGGCCTGCGCTGGCATCTGCACGTCGACGATGCGCACATCGTTCCTGCTTGCCCAGGTGAACAGGTCGTGCCGGGTCTGCGCCGGATGCATCGAGGCGACCTCGACGCGCACCGGCCGACCGGCGCCGGCGCGACCCATCGTCACCGCACCGACTTCGTCCGCCAGGGCGCGGCGCGCTTCGAGCTGGGCGCCGAGCGCGCGGCGGGCGAGGGTGCGCGAGCCTTCGGCCGAAAGCGTTTCTTCCGCGTTGCCGAGGTCCTCTGCGTCACTCGCACGTTCACGCGCCAGGGCGAGGCTCGGCGCGCGCGTGTCGCTGTCGGGTGCATCGGCATCATCGGTGGATTCGGCCGGCGCCGCGCGCTCGCTGGTTTCTGTTTCGTCTTCGTCGGTCTCCGCGGGCGCCGCGCTGTCGGCGGCGGGCGCTTCGCCGGCCGCGTCGCGCTGGTCGGCGCCGGCGGGGGAGCGGTTTTCGCGACTCTGCGCGCGTTGCTGCCGATCGGTGCGGTAGGTGTACTGGCTGCTCTGCTGGAGCAGGTGGTTCTCGCTGAGGGCGACGAAGATCACGCCGGCGCAGATGAGCACGGCGGCGGCCAGCCCGCTGTAGGTCAGTGCCTGGGTCCAGTTGACGCGCGAGCGGGAGCGGCGGCGCGTGGGCACGGTCGCGGGCAGCTCCGCGGGCTCGCCGAGCAGCATCTCGCGCTCGAGTTGGAAGGTGGCGTCGTCGAGCAGGTCGCGCGGCGGCTCGGCGGCGGGGAGACTGCGCAGCGCCTCGCGATCGGCGCGCAGCTTCTCGACGAGCCGGCGCAGGCGATCGTCGCCGGCCAATTGCTGCTCGAAGGCGGCGCGCTGCTCGTCGGTCAGCTCGCCCTCGATGTAGCCCAGCAGCATGTCCTGGTCGTAACGCTCGTTCATCGGGTGGCGGGGGGTGGTGTGTGCATCGTTAGTTGCGAATCGGTTACGTCGCGTGGCGAAGAGAACGCGACAAGTCGCGTCGCTTCATATTCTGCTCTCCTGCTCTCCTGTTCTCCTGTCTTCTGTTCCTGTCACGTCGCCTGGCCGTTGTCAGGTCGTTCGGTTTCGGTGAGCTGCTCGCGCAGCGCGAGACGCGCGCGGAAGAGGCGGCTCTTGACCGTGCCGATGGGCGTTTCCAGCACTTCGGCGATCTGCTGGTAGTCCATCTGGTCGATGTCGCGCAGCACGAGCACGGCACGGAAGTCGGGATCGAGCTGGTCGAGCGCGGCCTCGATCCGCTGGAGCGTCTCATCCTGTTGGACGCGCTGCTCGGGCGGCGGTTCCCGCTGATCGGTGAGGCGGTGGCGCAGGGTGTGGGCGTCGCCGTCGGTTTGGCCGTCGTGGCTGGCTTCGAGGCTGGCGGCGCGGCGGATGCGGCGGCGGCGCAGGTGGGTGGTGGCCTCGTTGGTGGCGATGCGGATCAGCCAGGTCGACAGCTTCGCCTCGCCGCGGAAGCGGTCGATGTGCTGGACGGCCTTGAGCAGGGCTTCCTGGGTGGCCTCGGCGGCGTCGTCGCGGTTGCCGACCATGCGCAGGCAGATGTTGTAGAGCCGACCCTGGTAGGCGGCGAGCAGTTCGTTCAGCGCGGTGCGATCGCCGGCGCGGACGCGGGCCAGCAGGGCTGACTCGTCCGGGGCGGTCGGGGGCGCGGGGGTCGGGTCCGGCTGGGTCATGCGGCCATCCGTGCCTGCCATGGCGGCGCGGCATCCCGGGGGTTTGGGGGTGGGAGCCGACGGCTCCGCCGACGTCGCTCCCGATGCCGCAGGCTTGTACTATGCCCCTCCGGGCCGCGCCGGTCAATCCCCGGCAGCGAAGCCGGTAACCCGAAAGCCGAGATTAGCATGCCCGACGCCGATCAGCGTTACACCTCGCCGCTCGCCAGCCGCAACGCCTCCGCCGAGATGCAGGCGATCTGGTCGCCCCGCACCAAGTTCACGACCTGGCGCCGCCTGTGGCTGGCGCTGGCCGAGGCGCAGCACGAACTGGGACTGGACATCAAGCCGGCGCAGATCGAGGCGCTGCGGGCGCACGTGGACGATGTCGATTACGACGCCGCGGCCGCGTACGAGAAAAAGCTGCGGCACGACGTGATGGCGCACGTGCACGCGCTGGGGGATGCGGCGCCCGAAGCGCGGCCGATTATCCACCTGGGCGCGACCTCGCAGTTCGTCAACTGCAATACGGAGCTGATCCAGTTGCGCGACGCGTTGCAACTGGTGGCGCGCAAGCTCGCGACGGCGATCGATCGGCTCGGCACGTTCGCGCAGCAGCACCGCGCGCTGCCGACGCTGGGCTTTACGCATTATCAACCGGCGCAGCCGACGACCGTGGGCAAGCGCGCTGCGCTGTGGGCGCACGATCTTTCCCTGGCGCTGGAGGAGATCGAGCATCGACTGGACGTGCTGCGGTTCCGCGGTGTCAAGGGCACGACGGGCACGCAGGCGTCGTTCCTGGCGCTGTTCGAGAACGCGGGTTGTTCGCGCGCCGAAGCGCACGAGAAAGTGGAGCGGCTCGATCGGCTCGTGAC
>JBMCXL010000213.1:0-5857 GCA_048621015.1 Phycisphaeraceae bacterium | reverse complement strand
ACGATCACGTCCACGGGTTCGGGCTCGAACTCGAATTCGCCGACGCGCAACACCACATGCATGCGCAGCGACGGACGCACCTTGCCGCCTTCGTCGATCGCAAGATCGTCCGGCGCGGTGGCGGTGAACGTCCACTCATCGGCGAGGATGTCCAGCGTTTGCGCATCGAGCGTCCACGGCTCGCCATCAATCGGCCGCAGCAGCAGCGCGGCATCGGCGGGAATCTTCTCGGCGTCGAGCAGGTGGCGGTTGAGCCGCAGCGTCACGCGCGCGCCCGGCTCGGCGGCGTCGGCGTCGATCAGCGCGGCGCCGTATTCGTCCAGCCGCACGTTGGGCTGGGTGAGGTAGTGATAGAACAGCCGCACGTGCTGCGCCAGCGCGAGCGGGACGCTGCGCTGCATCACCTCGGGCTGATACTGGTTATCGGCCGTCTTGATGAGTGTGTAGCGATCAATCTCGGTGCCGTCGTTGAGCAGCGCGATCATTTCGAGCTTATCGCCGTCGACGGTGAAGCGCAGGTGATGGTGCTTCATGCTGTCGGTGACGATGAGCGGGCTCATGGTGCGCGAGCCCATGTTGCCGCCGCCGCCACCGGTGGTGACGTGCAGCACTGGCTTTTTGTCTTCCAGGCCGATGGGCAGCAGGCGCTGGTAGACGTGGTAATGGCCGGTGAGGACGAAGTCGGCTTCCTGCTCGGTGACGATGTTGAGAAAGTCGTCCACGCCGAACAGCGGTTCCGTGGCGGGCGAGTGGACCATCGGGTGGTGCAGCGTGACGATCTTCCAGCGCGCGTCGCTGCTGGCGAGGCCGGTTTCGAGCCATTCGAGCTGTTGCGTGCGCCGCGCGCCGCCGGTGCTGGACTGGCTGTCCATGACGAACACGTGCACGTCGCCGAAGCGGAAGTCGGTGAAGAGGTCGGCGTCGCGATCGAAGAGCGTGCGGAAGTAGGGCCCGCCATCGTGGTTGCCGCGCGCGGGATAGATCGGCCCTTTCGCCAGGTAAGGTCGGCCGGGGTCGAACAACTGCACTTTCCATTCGTCCCAGCGCTGGCCGCGCTCGACGCAGTCGCCCACGTGCAGGACGAAGTGCGGATCGAAGGCGGCGATGTCTTCGGCGACCTCGGCGTGTGTTTCGTGGCCGCCCTAGGTGTCGCCGAGCACGCCGAAGCGCACGACGCGCTGGTCGTCGGGCGCGGTGGTAAACGCGCCGGCCTCGCTCTCGTCGCCGCAGGTGACGACGTAGGTGTACCGCGTGCCGGGTGTGAGGCCGGTGAGCTGGGCGCGCTGGCGAAAGGCGCTCTTGTGGTCGCGAAAGTCGGTGCGCTCGGTGTCGACGGTGATCGTCTCGCCATCTTCCGGTGTCACCTGCACCGTGCCCGCCGGCGCATCGTGGCGTGAGACCCAGCAGACGTGCGCGGTGGTCGCGCTGATGTGCGTGACGTAGGGATCGAGATAGAACGCATCGCTGCCGGACTGGGCGGCTTCACATTCGAGGATGCGGTTGCGCGCCACGTGCGCGTAATGATGGTTCGGCCCGAGCTTGACCGCCTCGCGAAACGCCTCGACCGCCTGGTCGTATTGCTCGAATTCCTGATGCTGCGAGCCGATGTTGACCCACGCGGTCTGGCGGCGCACCCAGTGCGCTTCGGTGACCTCGGTCGCCTTGTGAAGCACCTCCAGCGCGCGGTCGTAATCGTCGAGCTTGCGATAGGCGGTGCCGGCGAAAAGCCAGGCGACGGCGACGGTGTCGGGACTGGCGCCGTCGATCTCGGGCACCTTGTAGTACCACTCCAGCGCCGTCTCGTAGTCGGCCTGAAGCGAATGAAGATAGCCGATCTGGTAGCAGGCGTTGGCGCGGCGCTCGGCGTCGGCCTCGGGCATCTGCAGCAGCTTTTTGTACGCCTCGATCGGATCGGGATCGCGCTTGTAGGCGCGCAGCAGGCTGTACGCCAGGCGCTGCTGCGCCTCGACTTTCGCCTCGCCTTCGAGCGTCGGCACGGCCTGCTCGTACAGCGGGATCGCTTCCTTGAAGCGCGACGCCTCGTAGAGCGCATCGGCACGCGCCAGCGCGCCGTCGTCGGCCAGCACCGCCGAGGCGCCCAGCAGCATCACACCGAACGCGAGAAGGCAGAACCAATGGTGACGGACCGGACGTTGCGTCATCGAACGGGTCTCCGTGCTTTCATCACATCGCCGCGCGCGGCGTAGAGCTTATTTCACAATTCTCAACCCTCTCCCTTGAGGGAGGGGCAGGGGGAGGGTGAGGCGCGGGTCTACTTTGCATCGCTATCACGCGAATGTGGCTTACATGGTTGCAGAGCGCCCGACCCTCCCCCAACCCCTCCCTGCGAGGGAGGGGAGTTGACGATCGCCTGCGCGATCGTCGGACAGCGCGGCTGGGAAACAGGCTCTGATCAATCACCGAGCGGGCGAATCTGGAACCGCCGCGGAATGAACTCGCGCCCGTCGAGGCGGAACGAGAGCATCGCCTCCATCGTCGGCGACCACCGGCCACCTTCGGACACCGTTACGTTCTCCGGCGGCGTGACGGTGAATGCCAGCTCGCGCTGCGACATCGGCACGACCTGCTCCTCGATGCGCCACGCATTGCCCTCGGCCTGGCGCACGATCAGCTCCAGCCCCTCGGGCAGGTCCGCCGGATCGACACCACCGGCCGGCAGGCGCGCCAGGTCCAGCGTCACCGTCATCGGCTCGCCCGCGCGCGGAGCGTCACCGTCGTACGGAATCTCGATCAGGTTGTCCGTGCGCGGCACGATCAGCTCGTAACCCATCGCCGCCAGCGCCTTGGCTACCGACAACGACACTGCCTGCTCATGCACCTCGGACTGGTAGCGCCCGTCGGTCTTGACCAGCGTCAGCTCGTCGAGCACTTCGCCGTCGATCGTAACGGCGGTCATCTCCAGCCGGTCGCCGTCGACGACGAAGTTCAGATGATGATGCACCGCAGCGCTCCTGGCCACCATCGGGCTCGGGTAGTTGCCGCCGACCGACCCGCCGCTGCCGCCGGTGGTGATATGCCACACGGGCCTGGCGCCGCGTTCACCGAGCGGCAGGAAACGGCGGTACAGGTGGTGGTGGCCGGAGAAGACCATGTCCACCTCGTACTGCTGCACCAGCGGCAGCATGTCGTGCTCACCCCACCACTTGTTGCGTGCATCGGCGTTGACCATCGGATCGTGCACGACGACGAATGTCCATGTCGCATCGTTGCTCGCCAGCTCCTGCTCCAGCCACTGCGCCTGCCGCTCGCGCCGCGAGCCGGAGCGGCTCGGCCCGAACGCATCGAGCACGATCACCTTGATGTCGCCGTAGCGGAAGCTGTAGTACTGTCGCTCGGTCAGGCCGAACAGGCGCGGAAAGTACGGCCCGCCGTCGTGGTTGCCGCGCGCCGGGTAGATGGCGGCGTCGCGCAGGTACGGCGCGCCGGGCGCGAAAAGCTGCGACTCCCATTCAAACCAGTGATTGCCGCTTTCCACCAGATCGCCCACGTGCAGCACGAACGCCGGCTCGTGCGCCGTGACGTTCTTCGCCACACGCTCGTGCACCAGCGCCCGCGTCTGCGTATCGCCGATCACCGAGAAGCGCACCGGCCCGTCCACGCGCACCGGCAGCGTGCGCAGCGAACCCTCGCGCCGCTCGCCCGCCGCCTCCACGCTGTACGGGTAGCGCGTGCCCGGCGCGAGGCCCGTCACCTGCGCGCAGTGCAGCAGGTAACCGCCCTCGGCGATCTCGGTCGTCTCCAGCTCGACTTCGCCCGCACCGTCGCCCACCACCACTGCCGCCGCCTCGATCGGTCCCTTCGAGACCCAGGACAACTCCACCGACTCCGGCGTCGCGCGCGTGTGATAGGGATCGATGTAGAACGGCATGTCGTCGGCCAGCAGCGCGTCCAGCTCCGCCAGCTTGTTGCGCACGCGCGTGGTCATCACGCCGATGTTTCCCTCCACGTTGCCCGCGCGCTCGTACGCGGCGCGGGCCTTCTCCCATTCGCCGATGCGCTGGTGCGTGCTGCCCACCGACGCCAGCGCCGAGGACTTCTTGTACGGAATGATCCCCTCCACCTGCGCGGCGTACTCGAACTTCTCGATCGCCTCGTCGTGGCGCTCCAGCTTGTTGAGCAGGAATCCGTAATACATCGCGCCCTCGTTCAGCGTCGCGGGGCTGGCTTCGCTCATCGCCAGCGCGCGGTCGAACTTCTCCATCGCCGCTTCGTAGGCGCGCGAGACGTAATGGCAGTAACCCTGCTCCATCACCGCCTTGGCGACCGTCTCGCTATCCAGCTCGCCCGAGTCGATCGCGCGCTGCAGCGCATCGATCGCACGGTCGTACTTGCTCCAGTAGCGGTAGCTCATGCCCGCCTTGAACCAGTATTCCGCCGCCTCCGCCCCGTCCTGCGCCTCTTCGTGTGCCTGGGCCAGCTCAACAAACGCGGCCGCGGCCTGGTCCCACTTTCTCGCCCGGTACAGGTTCTCCGCCGTCGTCGCGTCCGCCAGCGCCGCGGCCGGCGGCGCCACCAGCAGCAACATCACCATCACCCACCACCTGCCGTTGATGCACGTTTTCATACTTCGATAACCTTTCCGTCGGTTGCTGCGCGCGGTGGGCCGTGGAAACGCGGCATGCGCGCCGCTCCATCCCATGGCTCAAGCAAATGCCTTGTCACTGGGAACCCGCAGCCTCACCACTCCACGTCCACGTGAATGTTGGCGGTGCGCAGCGCGGTGCTCACGTTCTCGCTGCGGCGCCACTCGCCGTGGCCGTCGGTGAACATCACGTTGCCGCCGTCTTCATGGTTGTTGGCGGGCGTGAGGGTGCCGGCGCCCACGCCCCAGAGCAACCACCGCTTGCCGTAGGTGTTTTCACTCATCGGCTCGACCACGAGCGGCTGGCGGGCCGGCTCATCGATGTAGATCGGGCCGTAGTCGTCATTGGTGCGCCCGTAGCCAGCCACGGTGCGGCCGGCCCATCCGATGTTGGGGATGTAGGAGCGCAGGCTCGGATCGCTGCGCGTCGAGCCGTTGCGAAGGCTGCGGCCGAAGAAGATCCGGTTCTCCTGCGGGCTTCCGTACTTGGCGTAATCGTTCAGGTCGTAGCCGATCCCCCCGAGGATCCAGTAGGTCGCGCCCCATCCGCCGCGTTCCTGGTACCCGGTGTGATCGTGGATGCGGACGTCGTGGTTGGGACAGCGCAGCGTCTCGGCCGTGTTGGAAAGATAGGCTTCCATCGGCGAGTGGTTCCCGCTCCAGGTGAGCGAGACCGTCCATATGTTGGTCCCCGGCACCTTCCATGGAAAGCCGCTGGGGATGCTCTTGGCCGACTTCGGCCCGCCGGCGCGCGGCAGCCAGCCCCGGTGATCCGTCGCGTAAACGTTCTGCATCAGCGAAATCTGCCGCGTGTTGCTGGCGCAGACGATCCGCCGCGCCTGTTCGCGCGCCGCCTGCAGCGCCGGCAGCAGGAGCGCGACCAGCAACGCGATGATGCTGATCACCACGAGCAGCTCGACCAGCGTGAAACCATGGCGCCAACCGTGACGATGGGATGGTGATGCGCAGGCGAAAGAGAGGTTCATGTCAGGTGCCCTTGCGATTCGAGGAGCGGGAAGTGTCGAGGTCCGCGGCATCGGTCGGTGGCGGTCCGCCGGCGGAGTCGCGCCAAATGAAGTGCATGGCCACGTCGTGCGCGCGGCGCGGCGCAGCGCGGTCGGCGAGCCGGTCGAAGAGCAGTCGCTCGGCCAGGTCGGCGACTTCCTCGTCACGCCGATCGACACTGGCCAGCGGCGGCAGCAGGTAGCGGCTGGTGCGCACGTCGTTGAACCCCGTCACCGCCACGTCCTCGGG
>JBMCXL010000212.1:0-5939 GCA_048621015.1 Phycisphaeraceae bacterium | reverse complement strand
ATGAGCTTCAACATCCTGCGCGATCTGCGCGATGAGCCGGCATGGGCGTGGCCGCGGCGGCGCGGGCTGGTGGTGGAGGTGATCCGTGACCGGCAGCCGGACGTGATCGCGTTTCAGGAGGTCGCGCCGGACATGCGGCGCGACCTGATGCGGGAGCTGCCGGAATATCACTGGGCGCCGCGCGAAACCGATGCGCGGCACGATCGGCCGCTCTACGTCGGCGACGTGGCGTACCGGCACGAGGCGCTGGAATTGGAGGCGCACGAGTTGATCGTCAGCGAGCCCGGGGCGGCGGGCGACGACGGCTGGCCGCTGTCGCGCTGGCCGGCGATCTATGGTGGCACGCGGGCACGCCTGCGCGCGAAGCACGCCGACGGACCGGCGCTGCTGTTGTGGAGCGTGCACCTGCCGCACCAGTCCGCGCCGCTGCGCCAGCATTACGCGGACCGACTCCTGGAAGCATGGCGGCCGTGCCGGGCGGATGGAACGCGCTTCGTCGTCGCCGGCGACTTCAACGATCGCGCGGGTTCGCCGATGCATCAACACCTGCTCACGGACACCGGGCTGGCCGATGCGCAGGTGCATCGCGCCGAGCGCGGTCCGGACTGGATCGTGGTCGGCGGCGACGCGGAGGTCACCGAGCGCGCGGTCGTCGATCTCGAACGTGGGGGCGTGCGCGCTTCGGATCACCCGGCATTGTTTGCGCACTTGCGTTGGATGGAGATCGGCGGCGCGCGTCAGCCGGGATGAGGCGGCAGCGCGTCGAGCAGCCATGTGAGCGCACGCACGTAAATGCCGCCGTCGTCCGCCGCGACCCAGGGCTGCGACTGATCGCGCCGGGGCAGGACGACCTGCTCGATGCCGGCGCGCTGCGCCAGGGCGAGGTCGTTCTCCGGGTGATCGCCGACCATGACGACCTCGTCGGGCGCGGCGTCGATGCGCTGAAGCAGCGTGCGGTAGAAGGTGGGCGAGGTTTTGCCTTCGGGCACGAGCTCGGCGCCGCCGAACAGCTCGCGGAAGCAGCCGGCGCCGGCGAGATCGACCAGGCCCGCGAGATAGAGCTTGACGCGGCAGGCGAAGTGGCCGTTGGTGGTGGCGGGATAGATCTCGTAGCCGCGCTCGTACAGGCTGCGCACCGCGTCGATGCCGTCGGTGAAGGGGTGCACGCTCGGGCGCAGGCGCTCGACCATGGCGCGGACGAACTGCTCGGTGTCGAGGCCGAGCGCTTGCAGTTGCGTGGTGACGTGTCCGCCCTGTTGCTCGAGATGCGCGTTGACGCGCGTCGCGGCTTCGTCGCTGTCGAGGCCGTGCGTGCGCTGCATCAATCGGATCAGCTCGGCGACGAACGGATCGGCGCCATCGGCCCCCGGCCGGCCGGTGTTGGCAAGGAGGGTGTCGTCTAGGTCGAACAGAACGACGCGGGCACGCAAGCGGGGTTGTGTCGTCGGGGTGGTCATGGCTGTCGCGCCAGGAGTGGGAGGGAGCGAGTCACCGGCTGCTGCTGAGCAGCGAGCTTTCCAATTCGTCGACCTCGACCGGCTCCTGGGCATCGGCCGAGTATTCCGCCGCGAAGCTGAGCTTCATGGTCTCGTAAGCGTCGCGCGCCGAGGTCTTGGGCGGCAGGCCCTCGGCCACGCGGCGCACGATGTCGTGCGCCTGGTCGGTGGTGTTGTGGAAGTAGTAATGATCCTCCTCGGCGGGCCACGTCACCTGTTCCGCCAACTCCGCATCGAAGTGTTTGGGCGCGACGTCAAAGGCCCACCGCTTGATGGACCGCTCGAAGACGCTCGCCTCCGCGGCGCCCTTCGTGCCGACCACGCGATAGCGCAGCACGTGTCCATCACCCTCCTGCTGATCGACCACGTTCTGGAGCGGGTCGCCTCGGAACGTCGCGGCCGGCCCCATCATGAACGTCAGATGGCTCGCGGCGCCGTTGGCGAAGCGGTAGGTGGTGTGATAGTTGTCATGCACCTCGAAGTAGGGAATGATGTTCGGCGCGCAAACGCTGTGCACCTGCGTCACGCGGTCGCCGATCCACCAGCGCGGCAGGTCGACGTAGTGCGACAGTTTCTCGCCGAACATCCCGCCGCTGGGCTCGCGCAGGACGCGCCAGGAGTCGCTGCCCCAGTATTCGCAGACGGTGTACAGGCAGTGCGTGTTCACCACCTTGCCGAGCAGGCCCTGGTCGATCCACTCCTGCACGCGCGTGTAGAGCTTGGAATAGCGCAGCTCGAAGCCGATCTGGAGGAAGCAGCCGGACGCCTCGGCGGCGTCGACCATGCGCCGCGCGTCGCTGAGTGTCGTGGCGATTGGCTTTTCGCACATGACCGCCTTGCCCGCTTCAATCGCGCGCATGGTCAGCTCGTAATGACCTTCATTGGACGCGGTGACGAACACCAGCTCCAGCGCCGGATCGCGCAGCAGCTCATCGAGATCGAGGCTGCCTTCGACACCGCGCTGCTCGCAGGTCTGCCGGAGTCGCTGCGGGTCGCGGTCGTGGGCGAGCACCTGCTCGACCCGTTCGTTTTCCTGGAGCCGACGAATGACCCCGTTGCCCATGCCCCCGGTGCCGAGTACGCCTACTTTCATGGTGCGAAAACTTTCGTGGGTGCCGTGGATGGATCGATGGCAGGAAGACAGCGCTGCGGATGCGCGGTCACTGCTGATCTTCCATCTTATCAAGAATCGTCGCCAGCTCGCGACGGAAGCGGCGCAGGTCGCGGCTGTTCATGCCCTCGCCATTCTCCGGCACGCCGAGCTGCGTGAGCAGTCGGTCGGTCGCCTGGTAAAACGATTCGTCCGGCTGCTTGCGGCGCAGCGCCGTCTCGGCGAGCAGGTCGTAATCCTGCACGCCGGTGCGGAAGTTTTCGAGGCGCAGCGAGCTGACCGGCCCGTGCTCGCCGGGGTAGATCATCATCGCGCTGGAGGAGGGCGTGGCACCATCCAGGTAGGGGTTCCAATCGGTGCGCACCTGCTTGCCGATAAACGCATCGTTGCCGACCCAGCGATTCATCGCCCAGATGAGATAGCCGTCGGCTTCGACGGCCATCGTGCGCCAGAGGCGATGGCGCTGGTAGAACACGTCCGTCTCGATGTTGAAGTCGCTGGTCGAGTACCACCAGACTTTGCGTCCTTCGGCGCGCGCCTTGCGCGCCAGCGCCGTGTCGTACTGGACGTGCCCGTCCACGTAGATGTCGAGCACATCACCGAGGATCGAATCGGTGCCGTAGGTCTCATCGTGCAGTGTGGAGATGGTCGTGAGGCCGCGCTGCTTGGCGCGCTCGAAGACCTCGCGCGCGACGGAGAACGTCCAGGGCCAGTGCTCATCGAAGCTGTAGAAGTAGGTTTTGTCCAGCAGGCCGAGTGATTCCATCTTGTCCGCGACCGGGCCGAGGGCGTGATTGATGGTGCGCTTGTCTTTTTCGCCGAGGAAGTAGTTGCCTTCGCCGTCGTTGCGCACGCGGCCGGCGGAGGTGAAGAACATGTTCTGGCCCGCTTCCTCGGCGCGCAGCAGGACATCGTCGCTGTAGGCATCGAGCGGTTCGTAAAGCGAGCCGAGGCCGATGCGGTAATCCAGCAGCAGGTCGTAGAACTGGTCGGCGACCTCATCCCAGCGATCGCCGTAGGTAATCTGCGTCTTGTGGGGCGGCCAGCCTTCGCTCGCGAGGCGCTGCGAGAAGCTGAGCATCTTCTCGAGATGCCACTGTTCAGGTAATTCGCCGGGCAGTCGCTCGACGGTCAGCGTCGAAGTCGCCAGTACGCGCGGCTGGTCATCGTCAGTCGATTCGATGATCTCGATATCAAACGCGGCTTCGCCGACCTGTGAATCACGCGGCGCGTGCACGTCGATCCAGATCGGCTGATAATCGCCCGGCGTCAAGGCGACATGCTCGACTTCCAGCAGCGGATCGGGCCACCAGCCGGCATAAGGAAACGCATCGACACCCGCGGCATTGATCGCCGGCTGCTCGATCTGCACGTAACCGACCACGCGCCAGTCGATGTCGTCCGCGGTGATGCCGTTCGCCGTCTCCCCCTTCGGACGCACGCGCACGGCGGCGTCCTCGATCGACTCGAAGGGAATCAGCACGAGCTGGGCCGCCTGATGCTCGCCGCCGAACAGCTCGATGCGCCCCTGCTCGGTGTGTTCGCCCAGCGGCAGGTCGTCGATGAACGCGCGCTGCGTGCTGTCGATCCATGCCGTGCCCACCGGACCGTCCGCGGACTCCTGGAAGCGCACGAACTGGGCCTGGCGTTCGAGCTGGCGCTGAAGCTGAACGCCTTCGCGCAGCGTGTCCCACGCAGCGCGGCGAATGCGGATGTGCGGCGCCACTTCTTGCGCCGCTTCGAGTTGCTCGATCTGGCCGGCGATGCGCGTTGCATAATCTTCCGCGCGCTCGCCCATCTCGTCGGGCAACTGGTCGGCTTCGCGCAAGGTGGCGGCGGCGTCGGTCGCTTCGGTCGCGAGTTGCGGGCCGAGGTTGCGCACCATCGGGCCGACCGCTTCCTTGAGCACCACGTCGTCGAACCACACCTCGTCACCGTCGCCGAGGCGGTTGACCAGGAACAGCGCGATGGTGCGTGCGTGGGTGGGCGTGTGGAACTGCACGCGAAGCTGGCGCCAGTCCGAGTCGCCGCGGAGGAAGATGTCCTCGTTCTCGCTGCGGAAGTTGCCGCCGGAGATCCAGTCGCCGTTCTCGTCGATCGTGCGGCCGGCCAAGCCCGTGAAGCCCTGGCCGTTGCGCAGGCGAATCCAGGCGCTGAACTCGTAGGTCGTGCCGCCGACGACGGGCACGTCGATGCGCCACAGCGCGCTCTTGGGGCCGTCGCTCTGGATATGCACCGCGCCCGTGCCGTCGCGGCCGCCGTCGGCGACCCAGTTGAACTCGGCGGTGGTGTTCGGGCTGGCCCAGCCCTCCCACTGGCTTTCGGTGCGCTGCTGATCGTTGAAGCTCCATTCGCCGACGACCTCGCCTTCGAAGGCGAGCGCGGGGGCGGCGAGCAGGGTGAGGAGCAACAGGGTCAGTGGGAACGTGAGTCGGTGCATGGGCAGGGGCCTCCTGGGTGCGGTGTGTGGGTGGCAACGGGGCGTGAAAGGCACGCGTCCGTGGCGGGGGCGGGTTGGTGGGTGAGGGTTGGGCGTCGTCACTCGACGCGATACCAGAATTCCTGGTTGTAGCCGTGATAGCCGGTCGTGCCGGCCTCGTCCTGGATGCGCTGCTCCAGCTCGCGGATCGCATCGATACGGTGGGCGCGGGCGCTGCCGTCGGCGAAGGCGACGTTGACCGAGCTGCTGTGGCGCAGATGCACGACCTTGCTGAACTGGGGGTCGGGGTAGCTGTATTGCAGGCCGGAGTAGGACCCGCCGACGGACTGGTCGATGGTGTCGAAGATCAGGCCGAAGTGGGACGCATCGGTCAGCTTCTTGAGGTTCATGTAGCGGAAGAAGAACACGCGATTGGAGGTCGCGCCGCGCGGCTGGGTGCGCAGACCGTAGGTCGTGATGCCGCTGGTCTCCGACGACGGCCAGCTCGGGCAGCGCCACGCGGCGGAGGTGGGATCGGCGGGCAGGTACTCCTGCGTGTTGAGCGCGACGTTCCAGAACCGGCCGGCGCCGGCGTAGTTGACGTTGTCGCGCGGCGCCACGATCCATTCGTCGTTGTCCTGCGCGTAGCTGAACAGCGCCAGGCCGATCTGCCGCTCGTTGCTCAGGCACTGCGTGGCCCGCGCTGCCTCCCGCGCCGCCTTCAGCGCCGGCAGCAGCAGGGCGATCAGCAGCGTGATGATCGAGATCACCACCAGAAGCTCGACGAGCGTGAACCCCGCCTGCTTGCGCGGTTGGGGTTTGTGTTGAAGTGGCATGGCCCGCTCCTTCATCTCATCGGCGTGGATCGTCAGAACATCGGCCGCGACTGACGGCAGCGCCCGAACGCGCTGCC
>JBMCXL010000211.1:0-5941 GCA_048621015.1 Phycisphaeraceae bacterium | reverse complement strand
GCCCGAGGACGCCTCGACGCGCTCGACGGCGAGGAGCGGCACGTCCACCACAAGGTCCACCTGCCCGTTGATGAGCGCGACGGTGCGCGCCGTGCGGTCCTGGATCGGCTGATAGACGAGGCGGTCCAGGCGGGGGCGATCCGGCTCGTGATAATCCTCGAAGCGTTCGAGCACGCACTGCTGATTGCGCTGCCAGCGCACCAGGCGGAACGGCCCCGAGCCGGCATCGATGCGCGTGATGTCGCCGTCGTTCGCCTCGACCACCTCGCGGTCGACGATGCCGTACTGCGGGTTGGCCAGGTAGGTCAGCAGGGGGGACATCGGCTCGGCAAAGTGCAGTGTCAGGTTGAGATCGTCGTGCACTTCGATGTTCGACAGGTGCGACAACGGTTCGGATGCGCCGCTGTCTTTCAGGCGCTGAAGCGAGAAGCGCACGTCCTCGGCGGTGAGCGGGCGGCCGCTGTGGAAAGTCACGTCCTCCTTCAGCTTGAAGTCGAACGTGCGGAAGTCCTCGCTCACCTCGTGTTCCGCGAGCAGGTCCGGCTCCACATCGGGGAAATCTTCGCTGTAGCGCATCAACGTCGAATACAGGTTCTCGATCAGGCGGCGCGAGCCGGCGTCGGTGGCGTCGCGCGGGTCGAGCGTGCGGCCGTCGGACTGGATGGCGAGGGTGAGCGTGCCACCGGTCTGCGGTTCGGTGGGGGGGGTGTCGTTCGATGCGCTGGAGCCGGCTTGGTCGCCGCAGGCGACAAGCAGAAGAAGCGCACCGCAGAGCAGCACGAGCCGGATGGGTTTGAACGTGGGTTCACTCGATGCGTGCATGGTGGTGCATCCTTTCACGGGATGTGGGGGGATGCGCTGGGGGAGAGGGAGCGTTGCGCGAAGCCGCGAGCGGCGATTCACTTGCCGCGCTTTTCGGGCACGGGTGGCGTTTCGGTCGGTTGGTCGGGGAATCCCTTCATCGGGCCGAGCTCCATGCGGTCGCGCTCGACGGCGGGGGCGCTTTGCATGTAGAGGCTGGCGAGCTGGCTGAGGTGGACCAGTGATTCGATGTGCGTGCGCTCGTAGCCGTGCGACGCATCGACGCCGAAGGCGATCAGCGCGACGCGAATGTCGTTGCCGGCCTCGACGGCGGAGGCGGCGTCGCAGCGATAATGCTTGTGCACGTCCCGGCCGTGCAGAATGTCGTACTCGCGCGCCAGCTCGAGCAGCTTGTGCGTCAGGTGATAGTCGAACGGGCCGGAGCTGTCCTTCATCACCACGGTCACGTCGAACTCGGTCGCGTTCTGCCCCGGTGCGGGCGTGGCGTTGTCGAGCGCGAGCATCTCGGCGACATCCTGGTGCAGTACCGCTGAAGCGCCGGAGCCGACCTCTTCAAAGATGGTGAACAGCAGGTGGCAATCCAGCGGCAGCTCGATGTTGTGGCGCACGATGGAGCGCGCCGCTTCGAGCATGGCGGCGACGCCGGCCTTGTCGTCGAGGTGACGGGCGTTGATGAAGCCGCTTTCGGTGAGCTCGGGTTGCGGGTCGATGCCGATGAAGTTGCCCACGCGGAAGCCGAGGTCGAACAGGCCGCCTTCTGTTTCAACGCGCTCGTCGATGCGCACTTCGAGGTTGTCCCAGTCGACGGGCTGGGTGTCGATTTCGTCGTGATAGACGTGGCCGGAGGCTTTGAGGGGGAGGATGGTGCCGCGGTAGGCGTCGTCGTCGGTGAAGATGGTGCAGCGCGCGCCCTCGGCGAAGCGGGCGGACCAGGTGCCGATCGGTCCGATGGCGAGGCGGCCGTTGGACTTGAGCTGGTTGACCATGGCGCCGAGGGTGTCGAGGTGGGCGACGAGCGCGCGGTTGGGTTTGCGGCGTCGGCCGGGGATGGTGGCGCGGATGGCGCCGCGGCGGGTCATTTCGAACTCGATGCCGAGGCGCGTCAGCTCTTCGCCGATGAAGTGGACGACGGTGTCGGTGTAGCCGGAGGGACTGGGGATCTCCAGCAGCCGCAGGAGGGTGACGGTGAGGTAGTCGCGATCGACTTCGAGCTTGACGGGCGTGAAGGCGGGGGCTTGCGAGCGTGTGTCGATGTTCGAGGCCATAGGCGGGGTGGTTCCGGTGCGGGCGCGGGAGGATCAGCCACAGATGAACACGGATGAACTCAGATAGAGGAAAAAAGAAACGCGACAAGTCGCGTCGCTTCGTATTCTGCTCTCCTGCTCTCCTGTTTTCCTGCTCTTCTATCTTCTTTATCTGTGTCGATCTGTGTTCATCTGTGGCTAAAAGTTCGGTTTTCTTTTCTTAAGGTCGGCTCATCACGGTCTGGGGGAAAAGGAAATCGATGAATTTTTCGGCGGTGGGCTGGGGTTCGTGGTTGGCCAGGCCGGGGCGTTCGTTGGCCTCGATAATGTAATAGGTGTCCCCGCTCACGTCAGGCACGATCAGGTCCATGCCGACCACGGGAATGTCGATGGCCACCGCCGCGCGGCCGGCGGCGTCGGCGAGCGTGGGGTGCAGGCGGTTGGTCACGTCGTGGATCGTGCCGCCGGTGTGCAGGTTCGCGGTCTTGCGCACGGCCAGCGTTTCGCCGGCGGGGAGAATGTCGTCCTGGCTGTAGCCCGCTTCGGTGATGCAGCGCTCGGTCTCGCCCTCCGTCGGCACGCGGCTCTCGCCGCCGGTCGCCGCGGCGCGCCGGCGGTTGTACTTCTCGATGAGCTGGCTGATCGTGTGCCGGCCCGTGCCGGTGATGATCGGCGGCCGGCGCACCGCAGCGGCGACCACCTCGAAGTTGATCACGATGATGCGCAGGTCCTCGCCCTTGACGAACGCTTCGAGCAGCACATCCTTGCACTGCCGACGCGCGTCGTCGATGGCGATCTGCAACGTTTCCTCGTCGCGCACGTCCACGCTGATGCCCGCGCCCTGCTCGCCGCGCATGGGCTTGACCACGACGCTGCCGCACTCGTGCATGAACTGCACGTCGCCGTAGCTGCCGTCCACGAGCCGCTGGGCCGGCAGCTCCAGGCCCGCGCCTTCGAGCACGCGGCGCGTCTTGGCCTTGTCGTCGCAGATCGACATGGCGATCGCGGTGGTCAGCTCGGTCAGCGACTCGCGGCAGGTGATCGACCGGCCGCCCATGCCGAGCACGAAGTAGTTGCCCTCCGTGTCGATGTCGCTCACCGTGATCCCCCGCCGCCGCGCCTCGTCCACGATGATCTTCGCGTACGGGTTCAGCGACTCCTCCGGCAGCGGCGGGGTGAACAGCGGCTCGTTGATCGGATTCTTGTGCTTGACGCAGAACACCGGCACGCGCTGGAAGCCCAGCTTCTCGTACAGCGCGATCGCCTCGGTGTTGTTGTGCATCACCGAAAGATCGACGTATCCGCGGCCGCGCGCGAAGAAGTGCTCGAGCAGGTGCCGCACCAGCGACTGGCCGACGCCGGGCACCTGGCATTGCGGATCGACCGCGAGGCACCACAGGCTCGCGCCGTGTTCGGGGTCGTTGAATGCTTCGACGTGATCGACGCCGGACACGGTGCCGAGAATCGCCCCGTCGTGGGTCGACTCGGCGACGAGATAGACGCGCAGGCGCGAGGCGCTTTCATCGAGCATGAAGTCCGGCTCGGTGGTGACCATCTGCCGCGCGGCGTAGATGCGGTTGATTTCCTCCGCGTCGCGTCGCGTGGCGATCCGCCGGATCACGAAACCCTGCGGCTGCTGCTGCGACGGGCGATAGCGGTGCGCCCACATGCGATAGGTGTGCGACGGATCGAGAAACAGCCGGTCCGGCGCCTTGGAAAGAATGACGTGCGGGTCGCGCAGGTAGAAGGCGATGTGGCGCCGGCCGTGGCGCTCGTCGGTGAGCGTCTCGATGATCTTCTGATCGTCGTCGAAGGTGTGCGCGAAGATGAGCTTGCCCCAGCCCATGTCGACGGTGGCGTTGGGGCGCATTTGCTTCGCGGCCGGCCCCTTGGGCTTTTCCCAACTGCGCAGGGACATTTCGCCGGTGGTCTCCGGCCCGGTGCCGTGCATTGCCTCGCGTCGCCGTCCCATGGCGCTGCCTTCCAGAAGTCAGAGGTCGGAGATCAGAAGTCAGTTACGAAGCGACGCGACTTGTCGCGCACCAGCGATTCCTCGTTCACAGGTCATTCAACTGCAACCAGTACTCCAACAGCGCGAGCTGCCAGAGCTTCGATCCGCGCAGCGGCGTGATGTGCTTCTCCGGGTCGGCGAGCATTTTCTCAACGTATTTCGGGCTGTAGAGATTGCGCTGCTTCGCCGCCGGCTGCATGAGCACGTCGCGCACCTTTTCCAGGTACTCACCCTGCAGATACTTCAACGCCGGCACGGGGAAGTATCCCTTCGGCCGATCGATCACCTCCCATGGGATCACCTCGCGCGCCGCCTCCTTGAGCACAAACTTGCCGTCGTTCTTCACCTTGAACTTCGCCGGGATGCGCCCCGCCAGCTCGACCAGCTCGTGATCGAGAAACGGTACGCGCGCCTCCAGGCCCCACGCCATCGTCATGTTGTCCACGCGCTTCACCGGATCGTCGATCAGCATCACCGTCGTGTCCAGCCGCAGCGCCTTGTCGATCGGCGCATCGGCGCCGGGCATGTCGAAGTGACGCTTGATGTATTCCCGGCTGAAGTCCTCGTCCACGAAACGCTTGTCCACCGTCTCGGCATACTCGGCATGATCGCGGTCGAACACGTTGCGCGCGTAATCCGCCACCGCATCGGTCGAGTCCATCATCGGCGGATACCAGTGATAGCCCGCGAACACCTCGTCCGCCCCCTGCCCGCTCTGCACGACCTTCACGTGCTTGGACACCTTCTCACTGAGCAGGTAGAACCCGATCGCGTCGTGGCTGACCATCGGCTCGCTCATCGCGCGGATGCACGGCTCCAGGTTCGTCAGCGTCCGATCCGTGTCCACCCGAATCTTATGGTGCACCGTGTCGAACCGCTCGGCCACGACGTCGGAATACTTGAACTCGTCGCCCGCTTCCCCGCCGACACTCTCGAAGCCGACCGAAAAGGTTTCCAGCCCCTGCTGGCCCTGCTGCGCGAGCATGCCGACCACCAGCGACGAGTCGAGCCCGCCCGACAGCAGCACGCCCACCGGCACGTCGGCGATCATCCGCCGGCGGATCGCCTCGCCCAGCTCGTGCAGCACGCGCTGCTTCCAGTCTTCGAGCGAATACTTGCGCTCTTCCTTCTCCGGGTTGAACACCGGCTGCCAGTATTCGTGCTCGTGGGCGTCGCCGTTGGCCTCGATGGTCATCACCGTGGCCGGCTTGAGCTTGCGCACGCCCTTGAGGATCGTGTACGGCGCGGGCACGACCGAGTGCCAGCTCATGTAGTGGTGCAGCGCGACAGGGTCGATGGACGTGTCCACCCCGCCCGGGCCGACCAGCGCCGGCAGCGACGAGGCGAAGCGCAGGCCCGTGTCGGTCTTCGCGTAATAGAGCGGCTTGATGCCGAGGCGATCGCGCGCGAGCACGAGGCGGTCGGTGTCGCGCTCCCAGATGGCCAGGGCGAACATGCCGTTGAACTTCTCGACGCACTGGGCGCCCCAGGCGTGATACGCCTTGAGGATCACCTCGGTGTCGCTGTGGGAGAAGAAGCGATAGCCCTTACCCTTGAGCTGCTGGCGCAGGTCGGGGTAGTTGTAGATGCAGCCGTTGAACACCAGCGTCAGGCCGAGTTCGCTGTCGATCATCGGCTGGTGGGCGGCTTCGGAGAGGTCGATGATCTTCAGCCGACAGTGTCCCAGCGCCGCGTGGTCATGCCAGAACAGGCCGCGGCTGTCGGGGCCGCGCCGGGTCATTCGATCGGTCATCGCCTGAACCGCCCCGGCGGAGGCGGCGGCGCCGTTGCTTACCAGTTCACCGCAAATGCCGCACAAAGTATTGCGCTGCCTTTCGTTGGGAAGCTGTGATCGACCCACGGG
>JBMCXL010000210.1:0-5949 GCA_048621015.1 Phycisphaeraceae bacterium | reverse complement strand
GACCAAAGTAAATGATTCGCTCCCTGTTGGCGTATGCGGTCTTGTGGTTTTCGGGCCTATAGGTCCAGACTTCACCGGTGGTGTCAATGTCCACGGCACGGAGCCGCACTAGTTCCGCTGCTCGTGCACCGGTAAGGAGCTGAAGGTCGATTAGGCCGCGTACAGGCCGAGGCGCATAGCGACGTACGAGGCGAATGTTCCGACGGGATACCGGCTTGACGCTAGGAGTCTCCCTGCCGCCGTCCCCTCGCCGAAGTCCGTCAACGGTGTCGAGGCGGCGGTAGATGCGCTCGCTCACAAGCTCATGCGAAGCCGCCCAGCGGAATGCGCTCCGAATCCACTGGACCCGCTTGTTGATGGTGGAGCGTGCCAGATTCTGAGCGATGATCTGGTCGCGCACGACCCGTAGCCGCTTCGGGCCGAAGGTTTCGGCGGGTTCGGAACCATAGAGCTTGCGCAGGAGCTTGAGGGCCGCCTCGATGTGGTCGAGATCGCCGCCGGTGCGACGCCGCCGGGCGTGCCGGAGGTAGGCCACGCAGACCTCCGTCACAGTGACAGGCTCGTCCTCCCCGTCTTCGGTAGTCCCGAAAGGCAACCGCCGCCCGTGCGCCAGCCACTCGGCCACGAGCCGGTCATAGGCTTCTTTTGCTTCGGGAGTGCCCCAGCGGCCGAGACGGACGCGTCGTCCGTCGATATGGACGACGGCCGTGTTATGGTCGCGCCCCATGCGGGGAATTGAGTAGGTCAGCTTCGGCACGGCGCAAACTCCCTAAACATCGAAGTTCGATGTTTTCGCTAGGGAGCCGCACCTTCGAGTAGCTAGATATAAGTGTTTTTGTCGGCTCTAGTTATTCTGAAGCGAGGGTGACGGGATTCGAACCCGCAACCTCCGGATCGACAGTCCGGTGCTCTAACCAGTTGAGCTACACCCCCATCGCCGCACGATCTTAGCGCGGGAGAGTCACTTAATGTAGTCCGGCCCGGCGGATTGTCAAGCGGGCGGAACCGTGGGTCGTGGGATACTTCGGCGGTGTATTGCGGGTCGGAGATACTTTGGAGACACGACCAGGCCGTACTGGCCGGGCTCCGAGCCGTGCTGCGGCGACGGCCGAGCCCCCCGGCGGCGCGGCCCGTGACGGAACCTCGGCGTATCCTGTAAGGCGATGCCCACCACCCAGTCGCAATTGACCCCGGTGCAGGTTCTCCGCGCTTACTGCCTCGGCGCGTTTCCGATGGCCCACGGGCGCCGCGGCGCGATCGAGTGGTTCAGCCCGGACCCGCGGGCGCTGCTGCCGCTGGAGCCGGGACGCTTCCACGTGCCCAAATCGCTCGCCCGGCGGGTGCGCAGCGGCCGGTTTCACGTCACCCACGACCAGGCGTTCGAGCGCGTGATCCGCGCCTGCGCCGGCCCAAGGCCCGGGGAGCCGGACACGTGGATCAACGATGAGATCATCCGCGTCTATACCGAGCTGCACCACATGGGCCTGGCCCACAGCGTCGAGGCGTGGACCAGCCCCACGGAGCAGACGGACGAGACGCTCGCCGGCGGGCTGTATGGCGTGGCGCTGGGCGGGGCGTTCTTCGGCGAGTCGATGTTCTCGCGCCGCACCGACGCCTCGAAGGTCTGCCTCGTGAAGCTGGTCGAGCACCTGCGCCAGCGCGGCTTCGCGCTGCTGGACGTACAGTTCCACAACCCCCACCTGGCGCAGTTCAACCTCTACGAACTGCCTCACCGCGACTACCTGGAGCGACTCCAGGCCGCCCTCGCGATGCCGGTGCGCTGGTGATGGCCGGGCTTATGGAAGCGTGATCTGCTGGCCCACGCTCATCTTCTCCGGCTCGAGGCCCGGGTTGGCGCGGGCGATGGCGACCCACTTCTGGCCGTCACCGTAAGCGTCCTGCGCGATCGACCAGAGCGTATCGCCCTTCTGGATCGTGTACGTGCTCGCCCCGCCGGCGTCGTCGTTCATCGGCTCGGGCGCGGCCGCCGACTGGCCATCCGCCTCCGCTGGCGCGGCGTCGCTCTCCGCCTCCGCCGGCGCGGCATCGCTCTCCGCCATCGCCGCGCCTTCGTCGGCGGGCACCGGCTCGGGCTCGCCCGCCTCGTAGCTCGGCGGCGGCACCTGCATCGACTGATCGTTCCGCTCGGCCGTCTCGCACCCCATCGCCAGCGCAGCCACCGCCAGCACCGTCAGCATCAACATCCATCGCATGAGCGTTCCCCTGATCACGTGTCGTGTTCCACCTCGTCGTCGAGCCTTCCTTTCGCTCGCAACGTGATTTGTACCCCAACCGGCCGAGCCCGGCAAAACGCCCCGCACTGGCCCCGCCCGACCGGCGCTGGTAGTTTCGTGCCCGAGCCACCAACGTTTTTATCGACACGGCACGAGCATCCGCTCCAGCGAAGCCCGGGGCCCGCCCCACGCACAGCGGCGTTCGGCACTGCCGGCAAAGCCCCGCACGCGAACGAATACCACGCCGGGCCAGTCCGGGCTCCGCTGAACGGATCACGCGCAGCCACGACAGGAGCAACCACGCACCATGCAGTATCGAACGCTGGGACGAACGGACATCGAGGTCTCGACCGTGGCCATGGGCTGCTGGGCCATCGTGGGCGACGGCACGTGGGGCCCGCAGGACGAGCAGGACGCCATCGACGCCATCCGCGCCGCCCTGGACGCGGGCATCACGTTCTTCGACACCGCCGAGGCCTACGGCGACGGTGATTCCGAAAAGCTGCTCGCCCGGGGCCTTGCCGACCAGCGCGATCGCGCCGTGATCGCGAGCAAGGTCAGCCCCTCGAATCTCAACGCCGCCGATCTGCGCCGGGCGTGCGAGCGCAGTCTCAAGCATCTCGGCACCGATTACATCGATCTCTACCAGGTCCACTGGCCAAACTGGGACGTGCCGATCGACGAGACGTTCGGCGCGCTCGAGAAGCTGCGCGACCAGGGCAAGATCCGCGCGATCGGTGTAAGCAACTTCGGCCCGAAGGATCTGTCCGAGGCGATCAACCAGGCGCGCATCGAGAGCAACCAGGTCGCCTACAACCTGTTGCTGCGCGGGGTCGAGCACGGCATCCAGCCGATGTGCGCCGAGCACGGTATCGCCATCCTGCCTTACAGCCCGCTCGCGCAGGGCTTGCTGACCGGCAAGTTTCGCACGGCCGACGAGGTGCCCGAAGGCCGGGCGCGCACGCGCCATTTCGCGGCCGACCGACCCCAGGCGCGCCACGGCGAACCCGGCTGCGAGCGCGAGACATTCGCGGCCATCGATGGCATCCGCGCCGTCAGCGCGCGCATCGGCCAACCGATGGGGCGCGTCGCGCTGGCGTGGCTGCTGCACCAGCCGGCGGTGGCCAGTGTCCTCGCCGGCGCGCGCAACCCCGCGCAGGCGCGGGAGAACGCGCAGGCCGCGGACGTGACGCTCAGTGATGAAGTGCTGCGCGAACTGGACGAGCTGACCCAGCCCGTCAAGCGGCATCTCGGCGCCAACCCCGACCCCTGGCAACCCGCCGAGACGCGCATGCGCTGAACAAGCGCCATGCCATACCCGCGCTCGTGAGCCGGGGTCGTGGGATACTTTGACGGTGCGCGTCGGATGCCACGACCGAATACCCGCAGGGTTCGCGGACTCACCCCGCGGCTTGAACGCCAAATGGGTCGCTGTGAAACAGTCGCTTAGCGCAGCGAAGCGCCGGCCCCGGCTTATGCCGACGCGTTGCCCACCTCGTCCGCGACGATCAACCGCTCCCCAAGTGCGTCGCGCCAGTCTGGATCAACCCCCTCATCGGTCACGATGCGCTCCACCTCATCAATCCCGCACACGCGCACGAGGCTCTTGCGTCCGAACTTGCTCGAATCCATCAACAGCACCGAACGCGCCGCCTGCTGCATCATCACCTGTTCGACCTGCGCCATGATGAGGTTGATGTTGAACGCCGCGCCTTCGTAGAGGCCCGCCACCGAAAACAGCAGCAGGTCCGCGTGCAGATCCGCGAGGCATCCTGTCGCGATCGGCCCGACCAGCACGCCCGAGCGGCCGTAGAGATTGCCGCCGACCATCAGCAGCTCGACCTGGTCATCATCGGCGAAAAGATTGGCGATCGACAGGCTGTTGGTCACCACCTGGAGCGGGCGCGCCTCGATGAACTGCGCCGCGTAGATCACCGTCGATCCGCCGTCGAGCAGCAGCGTCATGTGCGGCTGCACAAGGCTCGCGGCGTATCGGCCGATCGCCTGCTTCTGCGCCACCTGCTCGTTCATGCGCGCCGCGACCGCTTCCGGACCCTGTCCCGCGCCGTCGCCGGGCGCCTGGTAGATCGCCCCGCCGTGCGTGCGCTTGACCATGCCCTGCTGCTCGAGCGACTCCAGGTCGCGGCGCACCGTCGAGCTCGACACCGACAGCGCACGCGCCATCTCGTCCAGCTCCGCCGTCCGGCGCTGGCGCAGCAGATCGAGCAGCTTCTTCTGACGTTCGACAATCAGCAAAGCGCGTTCCTTGCGGTGTGACCCGCTCTTCCAGGAGCGAGCGATCGATCAGTCTTCCTCGATCTTCGGAATGCGATTGACGCGCGGATCGGTGAACACGTCGCACTCGTCCCGGCTGCGGCTGGAAAATTCCGAAACCACCGCGCCGTCCGGCCCGGCCTGGAACCAGTGCAACGTGTTCGGCGGGATCGTGTGTTGCTCGCCCGGCTGCAGCACCACCTCGTGCCAGATCGTGTAGTAATCCTCGCTGCCCGGGGGCACGGTCGCCTGCGGGCGCGTGGTCGGCGCGCCTTCCACGTAGAGATACACCGTGCCGGCGCGCACGCGGAACGTCTCCTGCTTGCCCGGATCGTCGCCGACCGGCGGATGACGATGCTCCGGGCACGTCTGCCCGGGCCACATCACCAGCTCCTTCGCGCAGTAACGGTCGTTGTTCACGTACACGACCAGCCCGAGCCCCTGGCGCTCGAACTCACCGAGGCCGAGCTCGGCGATCTCGATCCCCTGCCGCTCTTCGTCGGTGAGCACGATACCCGCGGCGCTCAACCGACGAAAAGCCTCGGCCTGATACTTGCGCATCTCGCTGCGTTTGATCATGGCATCACCTTCGTTCCCGCAAGCACCTTCATCCCAACACGCGCCGCCAACGATTGAGGTTCCACTCGATCTTTTCCGCCGGCGTCATGCTCGCGAAGTCCGGCTGGCCGTTGTCGCTCGAAGCGCGCGCCGCGGTCACCGGCGCCGAGCCGCCACCGTAGCTGCTGGCGCGCGGCGTCGCCTTCAGGTCGTCCTCCAGCGCGCGGTGCGGCCGAATCCCCTTCTTCTCCAGCGCCGCGTGATACGAGCGCACCGCCTCGGCCGGGTCGTTCAGCTCGCCGTCCGCGATCCAGCGCAAGTGCTGAATGAACGCCGGCTGGTCCTCGCTGCCGTTGATCATGCGCCCGTACAGCGCCGCCCGCGCGCCGCCCTGCTTCGCTTCGTAAAGCTGATGGAACGCATCGAACGTCGTCCCCGCCGAGCCGCCGAGGATGCCGACGACCAGGTTCGGGTCGTAGCTGACCAGTTGCTCCATCGCCGCGCGGCCGTGGAATGGGATCTTCAGAAAGATCGGCCGGCCCTTCCCCGTCACGCCGGCGAGCGTGCGCGCGATGTGGTCGTTCAGAAAGCGCCCCAGCGCCGCCGGATCGTCCGGACACGGATTCACGCACGCGTTCGGATCGAACACCTCCAGGAAGTGCCGGAACCCCTTGCGCTCCGCTTCGAGGCGAAAGGCGCGATAGCCTTCAAGGGTCTCGCGATCGCGATCGACATCGTTGTTGAACGTCACCGAATAGAGGCCCAGGTTCGCGCCGCGCCGCCGCTCGGCCGGCTCGCACTGCACCTTGCCGCACATCATGTGATCGATCGTCGCCGTGCGAAACGGCCGCGACGGCTCGCTGGTGTACGCTCCGCCCTCGGC
>JBMCXL010000209.1:0-5961 GCA_048621015.1 Phycisphaeraceae bacterium | reverse complement strand
CGCGCAGGCAGGCGGCGCCATAGCCCCGGCGCGGCTCGCGCAGGACCATGGCGCCGTGATCGCGTGCGACGGCGGCGGTCCGGTCGCTCGATTCATTGTCCACCACCACGATGCGGGTGCCGGTGCGCGGGATTGCCTTGAGCACCGAAGCGATCGCTTGCTCCTCGTTGAGCGCGGGGATGATGATCGCGATGCTCGGGTCAACTTTCATAGGCGGCAAACTCGTTGGTAACACGCGAGAGCTTCACGCCGCTCGCCCGCCGCGCCTCCCACGCCAGCAGTGTCCACGCGGGCAAATATTCCAGCCACACGATGCCATAATCGAACCACGCCGCGTGTCCGAGCGCCGCGAAACGGAACCGCAGGTAGTACAGCGGCAGCGTCGCTGTCAGCACCAGCAGGCCCGGCGACGGTCGAATCGCCAACAATGGCAGCAGCCATAGCCAGTACCACGGGAACTGTGTTGGGCTCAGCAGAAACAGCGCTGCCACGATCCACAGCGCCCGCTCGCACACTACTCGCCCATTCGGCGCTGGTCGCCGGCATAGCCAAGCCATCCAGCCGAGCAGCAGCGCGACGATCAATCCCCGCGCGATCATCTGGGCATGCGTCTCGGACAACAAACGCGCTGCCCAATAGACGCCCATGAAGATCGAGTCGTTCATCTGCCAGCGCTCGCCGTAGGCGGTGAAGCCCGCATCTTCTCCCAGCCCCGCCCACCACACCGGCATCATCAGCAGTACTGCTGGGACGGCTAGCGCCAGGCCAACGCCCATCATCTTGTGCCAGCGCGGCCAACTCTGGCGCAAGGGCAGCGCGATCAGCAGCGCTGGCCACAGCTTTGCGCCGGCTGCCAATGCCAGCGCAAGACCACTCATCCGCGCGCGCTGTCGCACGAGCAGGGAAAGCGCGCCGACCACCAACGGCAGCACCAGCACGTCCATGTGTAACGAGCCGTACACCTGCTGCACCAGCAGCGGGTTCCACCAGTACACCATCACCACCGCCGCCGGCAGCGCCAGTTGCCTGAGCAGCAGCACAAGCAGCCCCAGCGTCCCCATGTCGAACGCCAGCCATACCAACCGCAGGCCATCCACACGCCATGGCAATATCCCATGTGCCGCAGCAAACGCCGCCTGTGCCATTGGGGGATAGATGGTGCGCAGCGACGGATAATTGATTCGCTCGACAATCGGCTGCGATGAATTCGCCAGCCGCTGAAGCGTCAAGGGGGCAACGCCATTGACGACCTCTTCCGGGCTATGCCTATAGGGATTGTGACCCTGTACCACGACCGCGCCATCCCAGAGATAACGGTAATAGTCATCCTCCAGGATCGGCGTCGCGCCGAACATCACCGCACGCATTACGAGGCCGACGCCGAGCATCCACAGCGACCATCTCGGTCGTTGCACGTCCCCGGACCATGGTCGCATCCGCCGTAGGGCGGCGAGATACACCGCGCCGGCAACCATCAACAGCATGACGAATGTAAAGACCGGCTTGTCGAGCGCGCTGCGGCCATAGGCGAAGCCGGACGAAAGCACGGCGAGCGCACCGAACAGGACGACCAGCGTGAAGCCGGCCAGCCAGGACGTGCGCTCACCGCGCAAGGCTTCCACGGCCTCGACCTCAATATCCGTTGGCGTCATCTTGCTTGGTGGCCGAGCCGTCGCCCTCATGCTGATCTTGCTTGCTGGCCGAGCCTTCGTGGCCGTCCATCTCGTGTTGTTTGTGCTCGGACCCGGTCGCCTCGTGACTCGACTGGGATTCGCAGCCGAAGCCGACAAGCCCCAGCGAAGCGATCAACAGCGCCGCAGACAAATGTTTGTGCATCTCGAAAGCTCCTTCTGAATAAAAACACTGGTTGACGGGAACACAACGCGCGTCACCGTCGCCAGTTCATCAACGTGGTGAACAATTTCTTGACGGTCGGTGTCGGCTTGTTCCGGTTGCAGGCGTCCGCAGCCTTCTTGATCGCCTCGGCCTGTGTGGGATAAGGGTGGATCGTCTTCGCGATCGTGCCCAGGCCGATTCCTGCAGTCATGGCGAGTGTGATTTCACTGATCGTTTCGCCGGCGTGGCGCGAGACGAGCGTGGCGCCGAGGATCGTGTCCTTGCCCCTGCGCGTGTGCACCTTGAGCATCCCCTCGGTTTCGCCGTCCAGCACGGCCCGGTCCACGTCCGCCAGCTCGATGGTGTAGGTGTCGATCGCGATGCCGCGCTGTTCGGCCTCCTTCGGATACAGGCCCACGTGCGCGATCTCGGGATCGGTGTACGTGCACCAGGGTATCGTTAGCCTGCTCGCTTTGGCGCGGCCGAAAAAGAGCGCATTCTGAATCACGATGCGCGCCATCGCGTCCGCGACGTGCGTGAACTTGTAAGGAAAGCACACATCACCCGCCGCATAGATGCGCTTGTTGCTGGTGCGAAGATAATCGTCCACGTGCACGCCGCGCCTCGTATGGTACTGCACGTTCGCCGCCTCAAGGTCAAGCGACTCCACATTCGGTGCCCGGCCGACGCCGATAAGGATATCGTCGACGCCGACGACATACGACTCGCCATCGCATTCGAGGTGAATCCGTTTTTCGCCGCTCGCTGTTTCGACTTTCGCTGCCTTGCCGCCGCAGATGAGGCGCACGTCGTCGCGCTTCAATGCCTGCTCGACGCGCTCGGCTGCGTCCCGGTCCTCGCGCGGCAGAATCTGCTGCTCCGCCTCGATCAGCGTCACCGCGCTGCCGAGGCGCGCGAACGTTTGCGCCAGTTCGCAGCCGATCGGCCCCGCGCCGATCACCGCGAGCCGCGCCGGTCGCTCGGTCAGCGAGAAGACCGTCTCGTTGGTCAGGTAACCCGCCTCCGTGAGCCCCGGAATGGGCGGCGCGGTGGCGCGGGCGCCCGTGGCGATGCACGCGCGGCTGAAACGAAGCGTGGCATCGCCGACGCGCAGGGTGTCTTCACCGGTGAACTTCGCCTCGCCGAGGAACACGTCAATCCCCAGATCACTGAATCGCTGCACTGAATCGTGCGGACTGATCCCGGCACGCAGGCGGCGCATGCGCGCCATGGCCGCCGCGAAATTGGCCTGCGACGCACTGGCCAGTTCGATGCCGAAGTCGCCGGCGTCGCGCACATCCGCCCACGCCCGGCCGCTGCGGATCAGCGCCTTGCTCGGCACGCAGCCGACGTTCAGGCAGTCTCCCCCCATCAGGTCGCGCTCGATCAGCGCCACCTTCGCGCCCAGTCCCGCCGCGCCCGCCGCCGTCACCAGGCCCGCCGTGCCCGCGCCGATCACCACCATGTTGTAGCGTCCGCTCGGCGTCGGGTTCGTCCACGCCGGGGGATGCGCGTTGTCGCGCAGCGCCCGGTTGTGCTCGTCCAGTGGCCGCAGCGCGGGGATCGGGAGGTTTGTATCGTTGTCCTCCAGTACGCGATTCATGATTCCTGCTCCGGCCGATTGGCCATGCTGTTCAGCGTCCAGTCGTAGTCGATCCACTCGATCCGCGGTCGTTCGCCGCGCTCCAGCGCGCGCTTCAATTCGTCGCTGTAGCGCGCCGCGTATTGGAGCACCGAGCCGGCGACCTGCTCGAAGTCGCCGCCGTACCAGTTGTAGAGCTCGGTCAGGTGGACCGTCTCGCCGCCGTGGTAGCGGAACCAGCGTTCGTGGTTGTGAACATACGCGGCCTGGTTCGCGAGCTGCTGCTCGAGGCGCGCTGCGGTGTAGGCCTCGTTGCGAAGCGGTGGACAGCCGACCGCAGCGCAGACCAGCGCCCAATGAATGCGCGGCTCTCTAAACTTCGGCCGAATCTGCTCGTGCTCGATCTGGTTCAGGCTCCAGACATGGCCGCCGACATCCCATCGCTGATCATCCCATCGTTCGGCCGAGGGGATATCCTTGATGGAGTCGATGCGAGGTGCATGTTCGGTGATGAGTTTGAGTGTGAAGGCGTTGTAGGCGTTGATCATAAGCGCCAGCTTCTGGTCTCGGCCCATCTCGTCAAACGGCGCGTCAGCGAGTTGGACGAGATAGCGATCCAGCGCGCCGGTATCGCGCGCCAGCGCCGCATAATCCACCCAGCCGCCTTCATCGCTGACATGGTCGGCCAACACCTCATCGAGCAATGAATGATCGAATGCTGGGCCGTCGGCCTTGTGCTCATAGGCTTCGGTGAGCGTGGCGCTGGGCGGGCCGAACAGACCATCAAGCACTCCACCAGCGCGGGCGGTGCATGCACCAGCCAGCGCCACGACAGACACCAGCAGCAGGATCAACGCTCCGCGCGGCGAGCGGTTGGGCGGGCCGGGCCGGTCCGATTCATCGGATGCGGATGGTTCTTCGTCCATCGGTTCGATCTGCGTCTGTTCGCGCAGCATGCGCTGCGCCAGCCGCGTGATATAAACCGTCACCGCCACCGTCGCCACCAGACCGAGTGCGAGCATGACCCATTTGCCGATGCTCGCCGGCTCATTCGTGCCCGCAGCCGTCTCCGCGCCGACGCGCCCCAGATAACCGATGTAAACGAACAGGAACGTCCCCGGCAACATGGCAACGATGCTGGTGAGAACCGCCGTCCAGAAACGGATCGGTGTCAGGCCGTAAAGATAGTTCTGCAGGTTGAACGGGATCGCCGGTGAGAGGCGCAGCAGCGCGACGATCTTCCAGCCGCCGGTGGCGATGGCGCGGTCGACGGCACCGAACTTCGGATTGCGCTTCGCCCACTGGCTGACTTTGTCGCGCGCCAGGTATCGGCCGATGAGCAGCGCCAGCGCCGCGCCGAGGTTCGAGCCCAGTGAGACTGCCAGCGTCGCCCAGAGCAAACCCCAGCCGCCCCAGAGCGGGCCGAAGATCGCGCCCGCCGCAATGGTCAGTGCAGAGCCGGGGATCAGCGCCACCGCGGCCACGGCGTACACCAGCGCGAATACGATCAACCCCCACGCCCCCATGCCGCGGATCACGCCCTCAAAAGCGCGGATCGCTTCGCCGATCGGCAGCGCGCCCATGAACACGAACACCGCCAGCACCAGCAGCGCGATCGCCAGCCAGCGGATCCAGCCGGCGTAGGGAGCAAGCCGGGCGAGGAAGGGCGGTGTGGCGGCGACGTCGATCATGGCCGTCGCGCCGGTGTAGGATGATGAGTGGGTCATGGCGTCCTCCTGATTCGCTGATTCGTGGCTCGCCTGGTCTGTCGCAGCAAGCTGGCGAACCTTACGCGCCGCGTACGAACTATGTGATCGCGCCGCCGCAGGAGGAACCGTCGCCGGCGGTGCAGCCGAAGCAGTGTCCGCCCGTGGTGATGCGGCGGCGGGTGTGCAGGTCTGGATCGAAGTCGCGAATGTGGCGGGGTAACGTTTCGTCAACGGGCATGTTCAGGGCGTAATTGAAGTCGCAGTCGTGTAACGTGCCGTCATAAGACACGTGGAGCTGATCGCGGCACATCAGCCCGTCGAGCGTGGCGGGGTTGAATGCCTGGCGCAACAAGTCGAAGTATTCGCCGTCGCGGCCCTGTCGGCGAAGGTCGTGCAGGAACCGGCCGATCGGCAGATTCGCGATCGCGTAGAGTTTGTTGAAACGGATGCCAAAGCGTTCATCGAGGGCGCGTCGGTAGTCGGCTTCGAGCTTGTCCTGGCTCGGCGGCAGTAACGGGCCGAGGGGGTTGTAGACCAGGTCCAATGGCAGCGTGTCGCTGTGGCCGTAGCCCACACCATTGAGGCGCTGGATCACGTCGATGCTTTGCTCGTACACGCGCAGGCCGCGCTGTTTGTTGACATTCTGCTCCAGGTAGCACGGCAGCGATGCGACCAGGTGCGCCCGGTGGTCGCGAAAGAACACGGGCATGTCCTTGTAGCCGGGCTCGAGCAGGATCGTGAGGTTGGTGCGCACCATCACGTGCAGGTTTTGCGCGCGGGCGGCGGCGACGAACCGGCGGAAGTGCGGGTTCATCTCCGGCGCGCCGCCGGTGA
>JBMCXL010000208.1:0-5968 GCA_048621015.1 Phycisphaeraceae bacterium | reverse complement strand
GCTCTACAGCGTCGATCCCGAGGCCGAGGAGACCAGCATGGTCGTCGACCTCGAGCCGCAGCAGGTCTCGGCCCTGCTCCAGGGGCCCGACGGCGGCATGCTGCTGGGCACGGCCAACCCCGCCATGCTCATGCGCCTCGACCGCCAGTTCGCCGGCCGCGGCACCTACACCAGCCCCGTCCTCGACGCCGCCCAGATCAGCCTCTGGGGCAAGCTCCGCCTTACCGCCGAAGTTCCCGCCAACACCTCCGTCACCATCGAGACGCGCAGCGGCAACGTGCGCGACCCCGAGCACGGCCCGTGGTCGCCCTGGTCCGACGCCCGCGCGTTCATGCCCGACGGTGATCGCTCCGCCCTCCAGCCGCGCGAGATGGAGATGGCCTCGCCGCCCGCCCGCTTCGTGCAGTACCGCCTCACCCTCACCGGCGACAAGCAGACCTCGCCCAGCGTCAACCAGGTCCAACTCGCCTACGTCACGCCGAACATGGCCCCGGACATCGCCTCGGTCCAGGCCCAGTACCCCGAACAGCGCAACCGCAACAACAACGGCGCCCCGCCCACCACCATGAACGTCCAGTGGGAGGCCAACGACGCCAACAACGACACGCTCGTCTACAAGCTCGAGTACCGCCCCGCCGGCAGCGCCCGCTTCCTGCCGCTCGCCGAGCGCATCGAGGGCACCAGCCACGAATGGCAGACCCGCCGCGTGCCGGACGGCCGATACGTCCTGCGCCTCATCGCCTCCGACCGCCGCGACAACCCCGGCGGCATGGCCAAGACCAGCCGCCGCCTCTCGGACCCGGTGCTCGTGGACAACACCGCCCCGACGCTGGAGAACCTTGAAAATCAGCAGGTCGGCGACGGTGAAATCGAACTGGCCGGCGAGGCGGTGGACAAACTCTCCCCGATCGCGTCGATCGCCTATGCGGTGGACGATGCCGAGGAGTACGCCCCGATCCTGCCGGACGATCTGATCTTCGATTCGACACGCGAGCGCTGGTCGGTTACACTTTCCGATCTGTCCCCCGGTCAGCACGTGGTCACCCTCCGCGTTCGCGACCAGCGGGGCAACACGACGCACAAGGCAATGATGATCGACGTCGAGTAAGCCGGGTGACAACTCGGCGTCCAGCAGACGTGACGGAGCACCGCCATGGCGATTCACTACCCCCGCCGCCGCAGCCGCATCAAGCGCGCCCGCCAGTTCGGGTTCCGCGCGCGGATGAAGACCAAGAACGGCCGCAAGCTGCTCAACCGCAAGCGCCGCCGCGGCCGCGCGCTCAACGTCCGCCGCGAGTTCTAACCGAACCCCCGCCCACCAACGCACACCCCCTGCTCTAAGCCGAACCTGAGCGCAGCGAAGGTCCGGATCTTTTTGCGCGCCCCGCGCGCTTTCCGCTCTCAACCCCTTCTGCTACACTCCCGCCGGCGCGGCCGATGCGTGCCGCGCACCCTCCCTTTCCAATCCCCCAACAACACGCTGACCCACGAGGCACACCCATGAGCTTCGACATCGATTTCATCCATGGCCGGCAGGTTCTCGATTCGCGCGGCAACCCCACCGTCGAAGCGGAAGTGCAACTGGTCGATGGCACCGTCGGCCGCGCGGCCGTGCCCAGCGGCGCGAGCACGGGCGAGAACGAAGCCGTCGAGCTGCGCGACGATGACCCCGGCGCCTACCTCGGCAAGGGCGTCCAGCAGGCGGTCGACAACATCAACCAGCAGATCGCTTCCGAGTTGATCGGCGTCGACGCGCGCGACCAGGCCTTCGTCGACCAGACCATGATCGACCTCGACGGCACCGACAACAAGGGCAACCTCGGTGCCAACGCCATCCTCGGGGTGTCGCTGGCCGTTGCCCGCGCCGCGGCCGACGCGAGCGGCCTGCCCTTGCACCAGTACCTCGGCGGACCGGGCGCGCGCGTCCTGCCCGTGCCGATGATGAACATCCTCAACGGCGGCAAGCACGCGGACAACAACGTCGACTTCCAGGAGTTCATGGTTCAGCCCTGGGGCTTTGAGGACTTCGACGAAGCGCTGCGCTGCGGCGTCGAGATCTATCACACGCTCAAGAAAGTCCTCGCCAAGCGCAACCTCTCCACCGCCGTCGGCGACGAGGGCGGCTTCGCGCCCGACCTCCAGGACAACGAAGACGCGTTGAAAGTAATCGCCGAGGCCGTCGACAAGGCCGGCTATACGCTTGGTGAACAGGTCTTCATCGCCCTCGACCCCGCCACCAGCGAGATGTACGACGCCGACAAGGGCGGCTACGTCTTCTTCAAGTCCGCGCCGGACAAGGTCGTCTCCAGCGACGAGATGACCGACTACTGGGCGAAGTGGTGCGAAAGCTACCCGATCCGCTCCATCGAGGACGGCCTCGCCGAGAACGACTGGGCCGGCTGGGCCAAGCTCACCGGCCGCCTCGGCGAAAAGGTCCAGCTCGTCGGCGACGACCTGTTCGTCACCAACGTCAAGTTCCTCGAACGCGGCATCCACGAAAACGTCGGCAACTCCATCCTGGTCAAGGTCAACCAGATCGGCACGCTCACCGAGACGTTCGAAGCGGTCAACCTCGCCATGCGCAACGGCTACACCGCCGTGCTCAGCCACCGCTCCGGCGAAACGGAAGACAGCACCATCGCCGACATCGCCGTGGCCACCAACTGCGGCCAGATCAAGACCGGCGCCCCGGCGCGCAGCGACCGCAACGCCAAGTACAACCAGCTCATCCGCATCGCCGAGCAACTCGGCGAGGAGGCGATCTACGGCGGCCGCTTCTGGCGCAAGGGCTAAGCGCCCCAGCCGCTTGCGGCTTGGCACGCCCGCCGCCTGCGCTGCTACGCTATCGCCATGTCCCGCCGACGCCCGCGCTGGCTGCCGCATCCCCTCTGGCTGATCGTCAGCCTCACGATCACGCTCGCCGTGCTCGTGCCCGTGGCTTACGTCCAACTGCCGGATGTGTACCGCTGGCACACGCTCAACCAACTCACCGCCGACGACCTCGGCGAGCGCGAGCGCGCCCTCAACTACGTGATCCGCCATGCGGGCGACGACCCCGCGGTGCGGCGCGGCACGATCGACCGGCTCGAAAGCATCGAGGACCAGGCGAACTTCGTGCAGATGGTCAACGCCCTCGACCGCGCCGGCATCTGGTCGCGCCGGCACGTATCCGATGACGCATGGCTGCGCTGGCTCGACATCCTGATCGAAGCGGACGAAGCCGGCATGCGCCGCGTCGCTGCGGAAGAGCTGGCGACGCTGACGCACCGCGCCGACGATGCGCGGATGCACGAGATGCTCGCCGCGCTGCTTGAGGACGAACAGGCCCCCGTGCGCGAGGCGGCGCTGCGCACCGCCGCGCTGTTCGTCGGCGAGGTGGAGGATGCAACACCCCTGCTGCGCATGATCGGCCAGCGGACGCGCGATGAAGCGCCGTCCATCGCACGTCACGCGTGGATTCTGCTCGGCCTGATCGAGCCGGCCAGCGGATTCTCCGCCAACTGGCGCCAGGCTCCGGTCGAGGTCGCCGAGGCGATCCTCTGGGCGGCGGTGAAGACCAACCCGGATCGCCCGCAGCCGGCGCTGGAAGCGTGGCGCGATGTGGAGCTGGCGAAACGCTTGCGCGCGATGGGGCTTTACGCGCTTTCGCTGGCGGATGATCCGCAGGACATCGCACCAATCGTGCGCGACGCGATGGAAACGCAAACCACGGACGATGCGATGCTCCAGCGCCGACGCGTGCTGCTCGCCGGTCACGTGCTGCGCCGCTGGCCGGAGGCGCTGGCGTTGCCGTCGATCGAGCCGCGCACGCTGCTCGCCCGCGATTCCGCGTTCGCATGGAGCATGGCGCCGCGCGCCGAAGCGTTGACATTCACCAGCGAGGACGAACTGGCGTCGGTCGACGCCGCCGCGCTGCTCGCGTACCTGGAGGGTTGCGATACCGGCGCGGTCGAGTTGGCCGAGGTGCGCCCGTTGTCGTCCATGCTGCGCATCGCGGCGGCGCGCAAGATGAAGTCGCCGCGGCTGCGGATGCTGGAGCCGGCGTTCAACTCGCCGCACGCGACCGTGCGCGACCTGGCGTGCATCGTTGCCATCGAGCGCTTCGAGGAGGGTCAGCTCGACACGCTTATCGCCTCGCTGCTCACCGACCTCAACGACGATGCGAAAATGTCCGGCGCGATCCTCGCCGGCCTGACGGGTCTGCAAACGGACCTGCTGCGCGAGCGCGCCAACCAAGAAGACGTCTGGGCGGTGCAGAAGATCATGCGGGTCGGCCTGTGGATGCAGGGCGCCGCGCCGGCCATGACCGAGCAGGTGCCCGCCCTGCTCACGCGCCGCGATGTGCCGCGATCGACCCTGCTCATGGCGCTGCTGCATCGCCGACACCCGGCCGGTCTGGATTACCTGCTCGCGCCGCATGGTGAGCTGCCCTCGGATCTGCAACGGTTGCTGGTGCACTACCGATGGTGGCACGTGCTGGAGCGCTTCCTGCCGGATGATGCGCCCTCGTTGTGGCTCTGGGCCGACGAGGCGCTGCATCGGTTTCAGATCGACGTGCTGCGCGACTGGTACCTGCTGCATCGCGGCGAGTTGACGCGGCCGACGGAAGACCGCTAACGTTGAGCAAGCGATCGTTCACACCCACACGAGGAAAAAGCTCCATGGAAAAGCCCGCCGACACGCAATACCCGGTCCTCGATGTGATCAAGCGGCGCTGGAGCCCGCGCGCGTTCGCCGATCGGCCGATCGAAGCGCAAAAGATCAAACGCCTTTTTGAAGCCGCGCGCTGGGCGGCGTCCTCGTTCAACGAACAACCGTGGCGCTTCATCATCGCCACGAAGGACCAGCCCGACGAGTACCAGAAGGTGCTCGGCTGCCTCGTCGAAGGCAACCAGGCATGGGCGCACCTCGCGCCGCTCATCGGCCTGACACTCGCGAAGAAGACGTTCACGCGCAACGGCAAGCCCAACCGCGTCTACGTCCACGACGTCGGCCTGACGATGGGCAACTTCACGCTCCAGGCCACGGCCATGGACCTGTTCGTCCACCAGATGGCGGGCATTCAGCAGGACAAGATCATCGAGACGTTCGACGTGCCGGACGATTTCGAGCCCGTCGCCGGCTTCGCGGTGGGCTATCCGGGAGATCCGGGCTTGTTGCCGGAAAACCTGCGCGAGGCGGAGCAGTCGCCGCGCACGCGCAAGCCGTTCGAGGAGTTCATCTTTACGGGCAAGTTCGGCGAGGCGTCGCCGGTGATGAAGTGATCAGTTCAACGGCACGCCTTCTTCGCTGACCCCCGAGCCAAGGCGCTCCGCTTTCACGAGCAACTCATCCGTCTGGCGCAGGTGCTGCTCCAGCCACGCGGCGCGCGCCTCCACATCCGGCTCGGCGAGCATGGCGTAGCGCTGCTCGATGTCCGAACAGAGCGTCAGAATCGCCAGATCGATCATCGCCGCGGTCGGCACCTCCCGGCTGAGCCACTGGTGCACCGCCCCCACCGCGGCAAGCTGCTTCATGCGCGGCCGATTCAGCAGCGCCTCGATGCACTCGCGCTGCTCGGACAGATCGATCTCCATCGGCTGCTCGGTCTCGGTCGGCTCGAGCACCGCCAGGCGGTAAGACTCGTGCTCCACCTCGCGCACCACCTTCGCCCGGCAGACGCCCTGGAGCAGGATGTTGTATCGGCCGTCCTCGAGCTTCTGGTGCTGCACGATGTAGCCGACGCAGACGTGATCGCGGATCGGCGGGTTGTTCTCGTATTCCTGCTGCCACTGGTCGCCCTTGAACACGGCCATGGCGATCAGCCCGCGCGAATCGAGCGCCTCGCGCGTCATCTTCCGATAGCGCGGCTCGAAGACGTGCAGCGGCACCGTCGCGTGCGGCAGCAGCGCGCAGGTCGGCAGCGGAAACAGCGGAACCGGCTTTGCAAAGTCGATGGTCAGCGCTTCGGGCATGCCTCATTCTAGGC
>JBMCXL010000207.1:0-5989 GCA_048621015.1 Phycisphaeraceae bacterium | reverse complement strand
CCTTGGAGAAGCATCACCGCTGCCACGAGCAGTGCCACCACACCACTGATCACGAATAACACATAGAGCACACCACTCATCTGCTCCAGATCGCGTCGATATTCCGCCCACTGTTCTCGTTCGCTGGTGGAGATCATGCCGTGCTCCCGATGTGCGCTGATGCCGAATGATGACGGAGCTGGTTCACGCCTGCCCCTGCATCCACGCCCACTGCCTGGCGATGCCTTCTTCCAGTGACGTTCTCGGTTCGTAATCGAGCTCGGCGCGGCTGCGCGTCAGGTCGGCCCACGTGCGCTCGACGTCGCCGGCCTGGGTGGGTTGTTGCTCGACCTTGGCGGTCTTGCCGGTGACGCGCTCGATGGCGCCGATCATGTCGCGCAGGGAGGTCGGATGGTTGCCGCCGAGGTTGTAGATGCGATAGCGATGGTTGACACCGCAGCGATCGGTCGCGGCGCGCACACCGGCGATGATGTCGTCGATGTAGGTGTAGTCGCGGCTGGCGTCGCCGGTGCCGAACATGGGGATCGTTTCACCATCGCGCACGAGGCGGAGAAATTTGCCGATCGCCAGGTCCGGCCGCTGGCGCGGGCCGAAGACGGTGAAGAAGCGCAGGCAGAAGATGGGGATGTCGTGCAGGTGCTGATAAACGTGGCAGAGCAGCTCGCCGCTCTTTTTCGTGGCGGCGTAGGGGCTGATGGGAAAGTCGACGCGATCATCTTCCGCGAAGGGGACTTTCTCGTTGTTGCCGTAGACCGACGAAGAGCTGGCAAAGACGAAGCGCTCGGTGTTGTAGGCGACCGCGGCGTCGAGCAGGTGGACGGTGCCGTCGAGGTTGACGGCGGTGTAGTAGGCCGGGTTCTCGATGCTCGGGCGCACACCGGCCATCGCGGCCAGGTGCACGACGGCGTCGGGCGTGTAGGCGGCGAAGGTGTTGAAGACGGCCTCGCGGTCGCGGATGTCGGTGTCGACGAGCGTGAAGTTGTCGTTCTGTTGGGCGCTTTCGAGGTTGCGGTGCTTGATCTGCGCATCGTAGAAGTCGCAGAAGTTGTCGATGCCGACGACGCGCCGGCCTTCGGCGAGCAGCGCATCGGCCAGGTGCGAGCCGATGAAGCCGGCGGCGCCGGTGATGAGAATTGTCTCTGCCATGGTTGCCCCCTCGCTTATGCCTGGTCAGGCTTCATGTTCGGGTTTCAAATGACGATCAGCGAAATCCAGGAACGCGCCCCAGTCCTCGGCGGTGATGTCGTGTCTCCCGGGGCGCAGGAAATAAGCCAGCGTATCACCGACCAGCGCCTGCATGCGCGGCTGCGTCGCGCCAGCCAGGCCCGTCGTGCCGAGCAAATGGTACACCGGCTCAGCGGCCTTGAGCATGTGCATCTGCCCCGGTGGGTCGGCCCATTGATCGTCCTCCGCGTTGCTGAGCAGCACCGGCCGCGGCGCCGCCAGCGCGATCAGCGCGTGCTGGTCGATCGGCAAGCGCTCCACCGCATCGCCGAATTGCGCGAAGCGCTCGCCGAACCAGTGCGGGAATGTGGTGTTGATGCGCTTGACCGTTTCCGCCCTGGGATTTCTCGTCCGGCTCGGCGCGGTGCCGCCGCAGCCGGCCTGATGGGGAATGACCAGCGCGAAGCGCTCGTCGAACGCCGCCGCCAGCAGCGCGGTCTTGCCGCGGCGCGAGTGCCCGAGCACGCCGACGCGCGAAGCATCGACCTCGGGCATCTTCACGAGCGCATCGAGCGCGCGGGACGCGCCCCATGCCCACGCGGCGATCGTTCCCGTCTGAACGCGCTCGCCATTCGGTGAGGAAAAAGAAAATCGAAACTGCGGATCGTCAGGAGAAACGTCGCCGGGATACCACAGCGCCAGGGCATAGCCGCGTGCGACGATCCGTTCGATCGGCCAGAGATGCGCGCGGCTGCCCCGCTGTGCGTCGTCAGCGCGGTGCTCGCCCTGCGTATCGGTGAAGGGCACCCAGCGTTCAGGCAACTGGATCTGCGGATGGGGATGGGTCGCGTGGTTGCCGCAGCGGTTGAACGCAAGCAGTGTCGGCGCGGGCGCATCACGATCGCGCGGCAGCGCCAGGAGGAGACGCATCGTGATGTCTCGCGGCTCGTCGAGGTGCAGCTCGATCTCGCGCAGCTCGGCGCGGCCGTCGAGCAACGTCCTGTCGCGCATCAGTTCGCGCGTGCGTGGCGGGTGTGCGGGCGCGGGCGGTCTTGGCCCGTAGACGTAATGGGAGAAGAGCGCGAGCAGTTCCGAGCGACGCTGCTCGCGCCACATGTCGGGTGTCGTGACGCGCTGGCCCGCGAAGGTGCGCAGCGCATCGGGCGGGTCCGCCTGTGCGGGCAGATCAGTGAACGCCGGAAGGTCGGGGAGCGTCGGACTGGGAGCGCTTCGATGGGTCATTCTGCGTCGGTGTCCGGCCCTTCGCTGCGCTCACGGCCGGCTTACGGGAAACAGGCGTCAGCGCGCGGGGTTGGCATAGCGGTTGTCGTGGCGCATGGCCTCGCGATAGCGGCCGTAGACGCCGTCGGCGGAGCGGCGCAGCGTCGTGGTGAACTGCTGGATGGCCCAGTCGTCGGGAAACTCGGTCTCGAGGGCGGTGAGCTTGTCGCGCAGGTTGCCGGTGGCGTGGCCGTTCTCGCTGTTGCCGTAGAGTCGGCGGAAGGCGGTCTTGAGCCGGTCGATGCACTGCTGGGAAAAGTCGAGGCGCTTGAGCAGGATGGTGTTGACCTTGCGCACGCGCGCGGGGTTGCCTTCGACGACCATGAACGGCGGGACATCGTGGACGACGCGCGTCATGCCGCCGACGAAGGCATAGCTGCCGACGGTGACGAAGTGATGCACGGCCGAGGCGCCGCCGAGGTTGGCGCGGTCTTCGATGTGCACGTGGCCGGCGAGCTGGACGGCGTTGGCGATGACGCAGTGCGAGCCGATGGTCGAGTCGTGGCCGACGTGGACATAGGCCATGATGAGGTTGTGATCGCCGACGCGCGTGAGTCCGCCGTCCTGCACGGTGCCGCGGTGGATGGAGACGGACTCGCGGATGTCGTTGTCGTCGCCGATGGTCAGTTCGGTGTCCTCGCCGGCGTATTTCAGGTCCTGCGGGTCGGAGCCGAGGATCGTGTAGGGCCAGACGGTGTTGCGCGCGCCGAGCGTCGTGCGGCCGTAAACGGTGACGTGACCGATGAGTTTCGTGCCCGCGCCGAGCGTGGACTTGGGGCCGACGTGGCAGAACGGCCCGATCTCGACGTCGTCGGCGAGTTCGGCGCCGGGCTCGATGATGGATGTGGGGTGGATGTTGGGCATGGTGTATCTAATGGCAGATGGTGAATGGCGGATGGCGGATGTGCTCAGAGGCGGTGCTCTCCATCCGCCATCCGCCGTTCGCCTTCCGCCATTCTCCTACTCCTGGTCTTCGTCCACGAGCATGAACTTCACCTCGGCTTCCGCGGCGGGCTCCTCGCCCACGTACGCGCGGCAGCGCATGTGCGCGATGCGGCTGCGCACCTTCACCGCTTCGACCTCCATGAGTAACTGATCGCCCGGTGTCACGGGCTTGCGCAGCTTCACGCGGTCGAGACTGAGCAGCACCGCGAGCTTGCCGGTGTGCTCCAGCTTCTGGCCGATCAAGACACCCGAAAGCTGCGCCATCGCCTCGACCACCAGCACGCCGGGCATGATCGGCGTGCCGGGGTAATGGCCCTGAAAGAACGGCTCGTTCACCGAGACGTTCTTGATGCCCACCACGCGCCGGTCGCCGTCGATCTCGATCACGCGATCGACCAACAGCATCGGGTAGCGGTGCGGCAATATACGGCTGATCTGGCGGATGTCGAACGCGGCCGGCTGCGTGGGAAACTGCTGGCGCTGCCTGGCGCGGTGCTGCTCGATCAGCTTGCGCACCAGCGTGTGGTTCAGCGCGTGGCCGCTCTTGTATGCCACGATGCGCCCCTGGATGCGCGCCCCCAGCAGATGCAGGTCGCCGATCAGGTCGAGCATCTTGTGGCGCACCGGCTCGTCGTCGAACCGGAACCGGTTGTTGCCCAGCGGGCCTTCGTCGCCGATGACCAGCACGTCGTCTTCAGTGAGGTGCTTGCCGAAGCCGTTGTCGCGCAGCGCCTGCGCCTCGCGCTCGAGCACGAACGTGCGCGACGGCGCGATGTCGTGCGCGTAGTCGCCGTTGCTGAAATCGAACGTGCGAAGCTGCCGGCCGACGCACTTGGTCTCGCGATAGTCCAACTCGTAAACCAGTTCCAATCCGTGATCGCCCGCCGGCACCGCAGCGACCAGCGCATCGTCCTGGCGCACGACGATCGGCTCGAGCACCTCGACCACGCGGCGCGGCACATCGGTGCGCTGCACCCCCGCGCCGCTGAGCGTCTCGAAGAACGGTTGTGCCGAACCATCGAGCGCGGGCACCTCCGGCCCGTCGATCTCGATGATCAGGTTGTCGATCCCCAGGCCCGCGGCCGCGCTGAGCACATGCTCGCAAGTGTCCACGCTCGCCTCGCCGACCTTCAGCGTCGTGCGCCGCGCCCGCTTGACCACGTGCCGGACCAGCGCGGGGATTTCGGCACGGTCGAGGTCGGTGCGCACGAACACGGTGCCGTGGTTCGGCGGCGCGGGACGAAAGGTGATCGTCGCCGGCTGACCGCCGAACAGACCGCGCCCGTGCAGCGTCGCCGGCCCGGCGATGGTCTGCTGGCAGTCCGTGGTGGACTCGGCAATTTTCTGCTGCGTCACGCTCATAACCCACCCAGACGCCGGCGCATAGGCCGATTTTCCCGCCCCGGTGGCGGTCAAATCGCCCAGTGTAACCGATCACGCGTCAAAGCGCGGCATCAACCCGGCCGGGGCATTGGCCCCATGCCGAAGGCCCGGCATCCGGGCTTGCGGGGGAAAGGGGCGGTGGTACAATCGCCGCGGCCGCACACGTGTGCGGCAGCCAGCACCGCGGTGCCGGAACCGCCCATGACCGTCACCCTCAAGGACATCGCCCGCGACTGTGGCTGCTGCTGGACCACCGTCAGCCGCGTGCTCAACAACCGCGCCGGCCAGTTCAGCGAGCAGACCCGCCGCAAGGTGCTGGCCTCCGCCGAACGGCTCGGCTACCACCGCAACACCGCCGCGCGGGCCTTGCGCGGCATGTCCACCGGACGCATCGGCTACATCGGCAGCGCCCCGCGCCAGTCCGCCCTCAGCATCCACCTGTTCCGCCAGCTCGATGATCAGGTCTGGCGGCACGGCTGCCGGCTGCTGGTCGCGTTCAACCACGAAGATCCCCAACGCGAAAAAGCCTGCCTCGCCGGCCTGCGCGGCGACGGGATCGATGGCCTCGTGCTCGGCCCCACCGGCGCGTCGATCGCGCCCGAGCTTGAGCAGCTCCTGAAAGACCGGATGCCGCTGGTGACGATCTCCTCGCCGCTGACCCTGTCCACGCCGGACGTCTGCATCGATCGCGAGCACGGCGGCTACCTGCTGGCGCAGCACCTGGTCGAAATCGGCTGTCGGCGGCCGGCGCTGGTGCTCAGCGCCCACGGCCGCGCGACCGAGCAGAAATGCCGCGGCCTGCGGCGCGGCTTCGCCGAGGCGGGCGTCGACCTCGACGCGGCTCCGCAACATGCGTTCGGCTCGATGCTGACCAGCGAAGCGCCCGCCTACGGCGCTGAGGCGGTGCGCGCGTTGATGCACCGCGGCGCGACGTTCGATTGCGTGGTGACCGTGTCCGATGACGTGGCGCTGGGCGTGATGCACGCGCTCCGCGAGGCCGGCCGATCCGTGCCGGAGCAGGTCGCGGTGGTGGGCTTTTCGGACGAGCATTTCGCGCCGTATGCGGCTGTGCCGTTGACAACGATCCATACACCGCATGAGCAGATCGGCCAGGCGGTGTTCGACCTGCTCTGGGCGCAGGTGCAGGGCGGCGGCCCGTCGGTGGTGCGCGAGGGCAGCGGCTATCGGCGCGTCGCGCTCAAGCCGTGGCTCGTCC
>JBMCXL010000206.1:0-6057 GCA_048621015.1 Phycisphaeraceae bacterium | reverse complement strand
CACCCTGGCTTAAATCGTGCTCGATTTCATAAAACGCGTTGCGCACGATGAGCCTATCGTCCTCGCGAATCACCTGCACGCCCGCATCACTCGGGGCGTCCCCGGCAGCCTGTGGCGCCTCCGCCTCGCGCACGACAAAGCGCCGCGTCTCGCCCGGCTCGGTGCGACCCGCCATGCGCCAGAACAGCGTGCCGGTCGATGCCGGCGACTCGCCCTCGGGCAGCACGAGTGACGCCGCCGCGCGCTCGCGCGGCTCGCCTTGCGCATCGAGCTCCCAGACCGCGAGCGTTCCCTCGTCCGCCTCGGCGGGCAGTGAGCTGAACCGGCTTAACTCCGCCAGGTCCAGATCGAGCGAGACAATCTGATCCTGCGCCGGCACCTTCAGCCCCGAGACGGACACCGCGATGCCTTCTTCCGCAGCAGCAACACGCGACGTGCCGATGAGCAAACCCAACACCACAACAAGACACACCGGCGCGCCGCGCCATCGCCCCGGCTGCGCTTGTCGATGTGCTGCCCGATCACGCAACGAATGGTCATACGCAGAGTTCTTCATCATTCTTTTCGTCCATTTTCCCGGCGAAGCCGGCGAATCGCGGAAGAGTCCCTCACTGATTGTCTGAATGCAGTTGCAGGGCTTGGCCGAAGCGCCCTTCGGTAACGCGAACATGATCGGGAAGCGGTCGCGTTTTGCGGCCGGCGGACGTGGCCGCCCAGTCCGGCGCCAGCGTGAGCTCGCTTGTATCGTTCGACGGCAATTCGTCAAAGCGCATCAGCAGTAGCGTTGCACTGTCCGGCTCCAGCGCACCGTCGTGGCCGAGCTGACCATGCGGCCGGGCGACCGAACTGAGGCGCAACTCATCAATGGCAATACGCCCCTCACCGAGCGCCAGCATCGCATCGGGGAAGATCATCAGCGTGCTGTCGCTGGTGATCGAACGTGCGGCGCTGCGCCGGCCGTTGAGATAGCCCACGACCTCACCAGCGCGACGCGACCAGGCAACGGCCAGGTGATGCCACTGGCCGCGCTCGGCGTCCTGCTCAAAGTTGACATACAGCGGCCGAAACAGCGACTCCCCGCCGGCTCGCATGGCAAAGCGCAGACCCGCCTGCATGCCCGAGGACGTGCGGTAGCCGGCGTGCTTGGAAAAGAGCGTCCACGTACTCTGGTCGTCGGGATAGGACGGGTCGGCCCAGCTCATCCGCAGGGGGTTCGCATGTGAATGGTAGCCGTCGTGCGGCGCGAGCGGTTCGAAATCGAGGCGAACCCACATCTCGATGGTGCCCTCGTCCGCGTCGAGCAGCCCCGGTAAAGGCCACGTCGCAACGTCATCGGCCTTCGCTTTGCCACACATCATGACCAGCGCGACAAGCAGCAGTATGGTGAGCAACCGCCAGTGTGGCGATACGTGCATCCAGGTCGGATAGAGCATGTCGAAGTCTTTCCGCGTTGGATCATGGTCGCGGTGTGGAAGGATCGGCTGGCTCAAGGCGCACGAGCCGATACTCGCGTGACGGGATGGTCAGGCGGATCGTGGTCTGATCCACCACATACGCTTGGTCGGTCCACGCGTCATACGCCGCGAGTTTGCGATCCGCCAGGTCGAACTGTGAAAGGTCGACCGTCATCACCGCGTCGACAGCCTCGTCGTCGAAATTGGCCACCATGAATAACACGCCTTCTCCCGAATGCGCCCAGAGACTGGTGCGCAGCCGACCGTGATTGAGCTGAACGAGCCCGGCATTCGCCCAGAAGGGGTGAAACGCGGCGTGGCGGGTGCCGAACTCGTCTTTCAACGCCCACCACAGCACCAACGGCGTCGCCAGCTCAGGCGTGCCGCTCTCGACGAAATAGGGATTGTACGGCCCCCGGCGGTAAATGCTCGGATCGTCCGGGTTCACATGCCACCACTCCGGCTCCATGAAGATGCTGAAACTGCGCAGCGACATGTCGTAGAGCATCGCGTACATGAAAAGGTAGTTCGGCCCGAAGCGGTGCTTCCGCCGCTTGGTCAACAGTTCGAGCGGGACGCCATGGCGCCATTGATGGTTGTCGGCGAAGTCCTCGGGCAGCGGCAGTTTTTCCCAGTTCTGGCCGACCCAGCCTTCGCCGCCCTGGGTGATGTCCATGAAGCCGGCAACGGGCGGGAAAAGGCGCGCCCCGGCGTGCAGGCTCAGGAAGCCATCGTCGACGTACTCGTGAAACAGCCATCGCCAGCGCTTCGCGTACTCGCGCGCCGCAAAGATCGGCCACGCCGCACGTCGCTCGCCATCCTCATCGATCCAGCCGCAGTCGTGGCCGCGGTTGCGGCACGGGTGCCGGCTGTTGATCGTGTTGTCCAAGTGCACGCCGCGAATGCCGTAATAGTCGATGTTCTTCTTCCAGCCCCAGATGTAATAATCCGGCGCCGGCGAGGCGGGGCAGACTTGTCGGCCCCCGTAGCCGTAGCGATTCGGCACCCGCATCAGCTCGTCGATGTATGGCGCCACGTTGGGATCGTTGTCGCCATTGAGCACGCTGACGTTGGCGTAGAACATCATCTCGATGTCGCGGTGAAGGAACTTGCGCACGTCCTCGCGAAAAGCGGGGTTCTTATGAAAGTTGGCGCCGTAGTAATCCAGTTCCCGGTGCCACTGCTCGTGCCACGGGAACGCCATGTCGCCGCCATAGCTCTTCCACAGGTCCATCCGATCGCGCCGCTCGCCCGCCGGCAGGAGCACAGCCCGGCCGCGGTGGCCTTCCACCTGCCGCACAAAGCTGCCCGCCAGTTCGGCGCCGGCGACGCCGCCGGTGCCGTGCGCCATGTGCAGCGGTCGTGTGCGATAGCGCGCCCGCGAGAACCGCAACTCATCCAACGGGTCCACGAGCGTCAGCGTCTCGCGCACCGCCGGCTCGCGGTCGAACTGTGCCGCGAGCACGCGTGGCTCCATCGCACGTTCGCTGATCGCAACCTCATCGACCGCGATCGTCTCCGCCCCCCCGAAGCGTAGCTCGCCTCCGTTCAGTGCCGCCTGCCAGTCCGCGTAGGGGATGGTCGTTGTGCTACTGAGCACTTGGCCCATGCTGTTTTCGGTGACGGCTGTCAGGCGCAGCTCATCCCCGTCGCGCTGCCAGAGGAGACCGAACGGATGAAACGCCTGCTCGCGCGTCACATCCTTCATGCTGATCATCCGGCGCTCGGTCTGTTTGAAATCGTCGCCGCGCGACAGGCTGAGCAGATTGGCGTAGCCGTCCGCCTTCAGCGCGGTGTACGCCAGGTGGATGGCTTCGTCACCTTCGCCGATCTGAACCAATCGACTGTTTGCGCGGTACGAAGCGCGGAACCACAGCGTTCCCGCTTCGGTCGGCATGTTGCCGTCGACCGGATAGGTGAGGCTGTTCTCCGTCAGCTCCGGCCGGTCGATCGGTGTGGGCCCTCCGCGGTAGGCGCGGCGCGTGTCGTACTGGTAGCTCAGGTCCACCGGCTTCACGGGCAGCGCCTGCAGGCCCCAGGTGATCGTCGTGGGCTCGCGCAGTGTCTTGCCTTCTTCACCAATGAAGCGCACGGTCCAGTTGATCGTGTCGCCCGCTGACGTCGTCTCCAGCAACGGTTTTTTGCCGATCTGCCAACCCTGCGCTGATTCGCAGAACCAGTACAGGCCCGTGTCGAAGTCGCCGATCTCGAAGTGCGGGCTGTCGAACGCCTCGCGCTGGTAATTCTCATGGAACGTCACGTGCCGCGCGGCGTATGGAATGCGCATCTCCAGCGCGCGCAGCTCCGCCGCGTCATCGCCCGGCTCCATCGCCAGCTCGTAACGCAGCAGGCCGTCGTACTCCAGCGTCGTGGTCAGCACAAACCGCGCGCCACCGGCCGCGGCGCGCGATCGCCACACCACCTTCGCATCGCGCTGTTCGAGCCGCTCGCGCGACCACGCCAACGGCTCACCTGCGAGTGTCAACGTCGCCGGCTCAACCAGCAGCGACTTATCTCGGCTCGTAATCCGCGCCGGCAGGCCGCTGGCGCCCAACTCGTACTCGCGCAGCAGCACGCGCGCCGTCGCCTCCCCGGCCAACTCAATCGGCGTCCACGGCGGCAGCACCTGATCCGTCTGGCCAATCCCGTTGTCGTACCACGGCGCCACCGCCGGCATCCGTACGGGCCGTTCGTCCTCGGCCAGCGTTTCACCGTCGGCGCCGACGATGCGCCCGCGCACGGTCAGTGTCTGATCCCGCCGATCGCCCACCGGCACGAACAACTCCGTGCGCCGTTGCTCGGCCGACGCCGCCGTCTGTTTTGAATCGATCTCGTTGCCATCGGCGTCAAGCACAGTCACGACGACTTGCGCCTCGGCCGGCACCTGCGCCAGACGTGGATAATTCGCCTCGACCTGCACCGCCGGATTCGACAGCGCGAAGACTTGTGTCGCCAGCTCGAATGCCGGCTCCTGCACGAACGGCAGCGCCGCCGCGCCCAGCAGGCGATCCGATGACGCATCTGTCACACGGTAATACAGCACGTACTCACCCGGATCGAGCGCCTCGGTCATCGGCAAGCGCACCGGCTTGTCTGCCTCGACCATGACCGTCTCTTGCCAGTGTCCTTTCCTGTCATACAACGCCAGCGTTTGTTTCACACCGCGCGCCTCGACCAACTGAAAAAAGTTGAGTTTCTCGCGCTCCGGCAGCAGAATCTCGTCGTCCGCCAGCGCCATCTCTTCCTGGATGAATTCCTCTTCCGATGCGGCCGACGGCGCGTAGAGTGTCACTTCCACATTCGCGCGTGTGCTGCCGCGGGGCGCCACCAGTTCCATCAGCGCGCCGCCGGTTTCGGTGGTCAGCGTTCCTGCCTCGCGCACGCGCACCGCCGGCGCATCGCCGCCGAACCGCAGGTAGCCGAAGTGAGGCTTGCCCGGCCAGCCCGTGAAATACGAGCTCATGCCCATCTCGCCTTCGGGCGTCTTGCGATTGCGCACCGCCAGGAACTCCCACACCGTCCCCGGTGTCGGTGCTTCGCCCACCGGTAGCGATGTGAAAGGAATGGTCGCCTCTCCTTCCCAGCCGTTTTCGTCGACCGAGGCCGCCTGGGACCACTCCGCGTTCCAGCTTTTGTCCGTTCCCTGCGTACGCCGGCCTTCGCCGCCGACGCCGCCAGCATTGATCACGAAGTTGTAGTCCACCTCCGAGCCCACCTCGGGCCGCAGCAGCAGCTCCATCGCGTCATCGCCCCAGACATCATCGGGCTCGGTCTGGCTCCGAGGTGCGTTCGCATACGGCGGCCGATCGAACCGCCACGCCATGTGGATCGCCTCCTGCGTGTACGCGATCCAGACCGTGGCAGGCTCGGCCGTGCGCTGTCCCGTCCGGCGCGATACCATCGGCGCCAGTTGCGCCGCGCCCAACCATTCCGCCTTGTCCACTTTCCCGTCGATCTGCGGCGCGTCGTCCACACGCGGCGCGGTGACGAGTGGATAGCGATAGGTGATGTCCGGCTGCTCGTCCGGATCGCCCGGCTTGGCATGTGCGGCTCCGGCCGTGAAGGCAAACGCACCGCTGACCAGCAAGAGGCAAAGCAGACGTATGGGTAAATGGTGGAGCATTGGTTAACTCTGTCCATGCACCTGATAAGATGGACAGACCTTGAAAAGCAGACCCGTACGCGCATCGACCAAAGTTTTGCGAAAGGATCGGATCCACCGACGGGATAGCGGACGATGCGCCAATGTGCTCCAATCCGACTCGCTGCGCTCAGCGAACACCAAGGCCATCTTGATGATCGCTAGGCGGGAGCTGATCCATCCCGCCTGATCGCCAACCGGCGTGATTGGCTGTTCGATGCGGCTGCACATATCGAACGCACCGAAGCACGCCCCCTCAGCAATCGCGAAACGGTGTCCGGTGAAACCTGGGCATGCGCTGCCATGTTGCGGATTGTGGGCATCAACCATCGGCTCTACGGGAAGCGTAACGAATCGGAAAGGTCGGGATCAATGGAAAAACATTTGCTTCCACTATTGTTTGTTTTCAATCGATGTGGCGCGAGTGTCGTGCGGCTCGGCTCGGGCACGATGACATGCTCC
>JBMCXL010000205.1:0-6063 GCA_048621015.1 Phycisphaeraceae bacterium | reverse complement strand
AGGGGGCACGCGCCGGCTGCGCCGGCGCCGGGAAAAGTGTCGGGAAGTGAGTCCCCCCAGGGAGAGGTTCGGGAGGGTCGTGCGCACTGCAACCGGGAGCGCTGATGCGCGTGACGATGACGCATGGTAAACGTGCGTCTCACCCTCCCCTTGCCCCTCCCTCAAGGGAGGGGGAGTTGAGAGTGAGTGTGGTCAGGTTTGGTTGGAGCAAGCGCGGTCACTTATTGCGCCCCCACCGCCGCGCGTTCCCCATCCAGGTGCGCCCATGGGCTGCGCCGCGCATGCTCCATCACCGCCACGTACTTGCGGCCGGCGATCAGTTGCTTGCCGTCGCTGAATCCCTCCGGCCGATCCTTCAGCTCCTCGATCAACACCTCGCGCCAATGCGCCGCGCGCTGCTGCCATGCGGGGTCATCGATCAGATCGTGACACTCGTTCGAATCGCGCGCCAGGTCGAAAAGCTGCTCCTGGCCGTCCGCCACCCACCAGATGAACTTCTCTTTCCCGTCGGTCACGGTCTGGTGCTGCGGCGCGTGCTCGATGTGCAGATGCTCGCGCCACGCCGGTTTTTCACCGCGCATCAGCGGCAGCAGGCTGCGCCCGTCCACGCTTTCGGGGATGTCGATGCCGGCGACATCCAGGCACGTCGGCATGATGTCTTCCAGGCAGACCGGCTCGTCGATCACCGTGCCCCGCTCGATGCCATAGCGCTTCGGCGCATGCACGATCATCGGCACGCGCGCCGACGCCTCATAAGGCACGCTCTTGCGCCACATGTAATGATCGCCGAGCATCTCGCCGTGATCGCTGGTGAAGATGATGATCGTGTTGTCGAGGCCGGCCTGCTTGTCGCCGCCGGCGCCCATGAACGGGCGCAGCAGCCGGCGGATCTGATCGTCCACGTGATCGATCAGCCCGTAGTACGCCGCGCGCGTCGATTGCAGCGCCTCGCCTTCAAGCTTCACCTTGTGCGGCGCCGGATCACCACCCCGGCCGTCGTTCGGCGGCGGCTCGGCCCAGTCGCCGATCTTCGGCTCGTCTATACCCGTGCGCAGGTAACGCTCCATGTAATACGCCGGCGGCACCAGCGGCGGATGCGGCGCCAGAAACTGCACCGTCAGAAAGAACGGCGCCGTCGAATCGCGGAAGCGCAGCCACTTCAGCGCCTCGGTCACCGTCCAGTTGGTCGCATGCGTGTGCTCTTCCAGCGGCCAGGGCCGCGCCGGCCAGTCGTTGTGCGTTGGGCCCGCGCCGTGATAATCAAACTCTTCCGGCCCGCCGTGCTGCCTGAGCCATTCGATGTATTCACTGTCCGCACCGCCCGTGTGCGTCTGGTACTCGAAGCCGTAGCGCTTGCGGTGCGGATGCAGGTGCATGCGCCGGCCGATCAGCGCCGTCTGGTAGCCGTGATCGCGCATCACCTGCGGCAGCAGCGGCGGCGGCGCTTCCCATTCGATGCCGTCGCGATAGCCGACCATGCCCGTGTTCTTCGGATGCTGGCCCGCCATCAGCGATCGGCGCGCCGGCACGCACGACGGACACGTCGTGTACGCCTTGCGAAAGCGCGCCCCGGCGCCCGCCAGGTGATCCAGGTACGGCGTCTGGAGCACCGGATGATCCTCGATGCTCAGGCAGTCGCCGCGCTGCTGATCGGTCATGATGAGCAGAATGTTCGGGCGCGTGTCCTCGGCCATGGGCTCTGCCTCTCCTGAAACACGGGGCAAGCACGCCCCACCTGTCATGCTGGCAAACGAAACTCGGCCTCGTCGATCCAGCCCGCCGGCCGTTGACCGCTGCCGAGCTGATCGCCATCGCCGAGTTCCTGGCGCGCCTGCTCGGCGAGCGCCGTCAGCCGCGCGACGACGTCGGGATGATCGGCCGCGACGTTGTGCGCTTCGTCGACGTCGCGCACCAGGTCGTACAGCGCGACCTCGCATGGAGCCGTCGCCTTGCCCAGACCGAAGCGCTTGTGCGCCAACGGCAGGTACAGTTTCCACGGCCCGCTGCGCACGGCCTGGAGCTGATCGATCTGGTAATGGAACAGGCCCGTCCGGTCATATTCGGACCGCGCGTCCGCTTCGCCAAACAGAAGCGGACGCATATCGTGGCCGTCGATGGTCGGCTCGCGCGGCGGCTCGATGCCGGCCAGGTGCGCGAAGGTCGGAAACACGTCCAGCAGCGAACCCACCGCATCACATTCACTGCCCGGCGCGATGCGCCCCGGCCAGCGCGCCACGCATGGAATGCGCATGCCGCCTTCCGACGTGGTGTAGCCCTTGCCTTTGAGCGGGCCGACACCGCCTTGCGGTGGATCGTGCGGCACCGGGCCGTGATCGGACGTGCTCATGACCAGCGTGCGCTCGTCCACGCCCGCTTCACGCAGCGCCTCGAGAATCTGTCCCGTGGACCAATCCATCTCCTCGATGCTATCGCCATACGGCCCGTTGGCGGAGCGGCCGGCGAACGCCGGACTGGCGAACGCGCGGTCGGTGCTGCCCGGCATGGGTTGGGGAAAGTAAATGAAGAACGGTTGATCGCGGTATTCGTGAATCAGCCGCACCACTTCCTCGGTGCAGCGCTTGGTCAGGTAATCCCGATCGACCGGCGCCTCGATCACGCGCTCGCCCTGCATCAACGGCAAGGGCGGACACGGCCGACTGTGCTCGCCTTCCATCATGTCGTCGCTGTACGGGATGCCGAAGAAATGATCGAACCCGTGCCGCGTCGGCAGGAAAGGCAGTTGATCGCCCAGGTGCCACTTGCCGACGCACGCGGTGGCGTAGCCCTGGTCCTGCAACAGGCGGGCGATCGTGGTTTCGCCGGGGTTGAGCCCCTTGTTGTCGCGCGGCATGAGCACGCACGAACCGAATCCGCCCACATGCATGCCGACGCGGCGCGGATAGCAGCCGGTCATCGCGCCGGCGCGGGCGGGCGTGCACACCGGGCTGCAACTGTAAAAGTGCGTCAGCCGCATGCCCTCCTGCGCCATGCGGTCGGTGTGCGGCGTGGCGTGCACCGTCGAGCCGTAGCAACCCCAGTCGCCGTAGCCCAGGTTGTCCGCCATGATGAAGATGAAGTTCGGTTGTGTCATGCCTTCCATCCCGGCCGCGCATGCGCCGCAAAACAATCACCACTTCGGAGCATATATCTCAACGCCCGCCGCTGGCAACGCGGCAGTCTTCCGCCGGGTATCGGCCGGAGCTTCCACAGACCGCCCGGCAACGGTCACCGCGGCGCGACGCCAACGCAGGTGCGCTCAGGCGCGCTGCTCCTGCGCCTGCTCCGCCTTCCACTGCCGGTACGCCGCGTGCGAGTTCTCGAAAAACGGCGTGCGCGTCGGCCCTTCCAGCACCGGGTCGCCCACCGACTCCATCCATCGCCACATCCGCCCCTCCAACTCGGCGCGCAGCTCGGCATGATCCTCGCGCTCCGCGAGGTTCTCCACCTCCAACGGATCGGCTTGCAGATCAAAAAGCTGCACCGCCGGCACCACACGGCGCATCCGCGGATCGCGCACGTCCATGCACGGCTGCCCCGCCGACTCACCCGCATGACGCATCAGCGAGCGCCCACCGCCCGCGAGGAAATACCGGATCAGCTTGTAACGCTCCGTCCGCACGCACCGGCTCTCGCCCTTCTGAAAGTACGCGAAGATCGCATCGCGCCCCGGCTGCGCATTGGCCTCACCCCGCAAGGCCGCCGCGTAGCTCACCCCGTCCATCTCATGCCGCGCCGTCGCGCCGGTGAGCTCCAGCAGCGTCGGCATGAAGTCCACGTTGCTTGTCAACCACTCGCACGCGCGCCCGCCCGTGATGCCGCCCGCCGGCCAGCGCCAGATCATCGCGGCCTCGATCCCCGCGTCATACACGAACCACTTGGCGCGCGGCAGTTCCACCCCATGATCCGTGCAGAACACGACAATCGTGTTCTCCGCCAGCCCGGTGCGCTCCAGCGCATCGAGGATCGTCCCCACCGCCTCGTCCACCTTGCGCAGCGCTCCCTGCAGCCACCCGCAATTCTCCCGTGCCGCCCCGTTGTCCTCCAGGTAATCCGGTACGCGCACACCATGTTCGTCGTCCGGCTGCGCGCCGCCGAAGTTGTACGGAATGTGCGTCTCGAAGAAGCCGACCTGCGCATAGAACGGCCCGTGCGACGCGCCTTCGGTCTCCAGGAAATCGGCGACGTCGGCGGCCACGTCCGTACACGCCGGCCTGACCGTTTGCCCCCCCTCGTCCGTCACGCGCTCGACGCGCCGCTCGTCGAACGCCAGGTCATCCGGGTTGTGCGCTTCGTGTTGAAAATAGAACAGCCGCGTGCGATAGCCCGCGGCGCGCATCGCGTAACTCAGATGCCACGTCGGATCGTGCAGCGCGCAATCGAACGGCGGAAATACCAGGTCCAGCACACCGTTGCGCTGCGGATAGCAGCCGGTCATCATCGCCGCGCGGCTGGCCGAGCAGATCGGCGAAGCGCAGAAGTGATTGGTCAGCCGCACACCCTCGCGCGCCAGTCGATCGACGTTAGGTGTGTGCAGCGTCTCGTGACCGTAGCAGCCGAACCATCGGCCGCTGTCGTGCGTGGTGATGACGATGACATTGGGGCGATCAGGCATGGAATGATCAGGCATGAGAACAACGCGAACACCATCACGGCAAACCATCCGGGCGAACGGAAAGCGATGGTATCATTCCCGCCATCGGCCACAACGAGGAATATCTTGCGAACGCGGGCAGATTCTTGCCCCGCCCGGCCACGCGCCCCGCTGCTTGTAAACCGCCCGACCCCAAGCTACAACGGCCTGCAATGCCCCCGCTTCCCCTCGCACTGCTGATCCTCGCCCAGGAATCCGGCGCCCCCACCGCCGCGAAACCGCTCTGGCAACTCCTGCTCGAAAACAGCCTCGCGCTCACGCTGCTGTTCATCTTCCTCGTCGCCATCATCGGCGTCATCTTTCAACTGCGCCGCAAGGACAAGTGCCTCAAGCTCCTCGCCGACCACCACGTCAGCTATCTCACCACCGCCGGCCGGCCCGTCTGGGGCGACCTGACCGTCTACAGCCAGGGGCTCGAACTCACCTTCGACGCGCCCCACACCACCGGCCGCGGCCTCACCAAGAGCAGCGCCCTCATCTACGAAAACGACCTGGCCACCTGCCTCGCCCTCTGCCGCATCGAAGACGCCCTCACCGACGCCGAAAAGCGCAAGCGCCAACGCCAGATCCGACGCAGCTTCCGCCCCGGCCCGCTGCGCCGCACCATGCGCGCGCTGCGCAACATCCTCAACACGCTGCGCGACGCCTTCTCCAAGGCCATCAACACCATCATCGGCGCCATGGCGCGCATGCGCCCCGACTCGGCCGTGCTCACCACGCAACAAACGCAGGTCAACGAGATCGGTCAGACCCTGCTCGCCGCGGCCGGCAACGCTTACGAACCGCTGCTGGAAGCGCACATCGGCAAGCCTGTCGTCCTCAAGATCGCCTCGACCACCGAGCCGACCAATCAACCATTCGAACTGCCCGGCTACCTGGTCGACTACACCGACCGCTTCATCGCCGTGTTCAACGTCGCGCACGAGTCGATCGAAAGCTTTGAGCTGAAACTGACCGAATCGACCGAGCGCGAGGGCGTGACGGTGACGCTGACCGACGGCGACGCGACCGTGCGCTGCACCGGCCCCGATCCGATCGTGGTGATGCAGACCGCCAGCAACGGAGAGATGCGCAAGCTCGCGCTGCCCCTGCTGCCCGGCTGCGCGGTGTCCCTGCCGCGCACCGACAACGGCGCGGTCACGCTCACCCTCCAGCGCACGCGCCACCTAGACGTCGTCTGCCCGCGCGCCCTGGCAAGCGTCCACTTCGGCGCCGACACCCCCACCCCCGCCCGCCGCTGGCACGGCCTCGCCCCCACCCGCCTCGCCGAACTCCTCCGCCCCACCGATCCCCCCCGATAGCTTCCCCCAAAAATGACTTGCGCGTGTCGTGCCTCTTCGTGGCCAAGCCGCGCGGGTGCTGAACTCGTATTGCTGCGGCTCGCTTTTTTGTAAATAAGCTTGGCCATTAGC
>JBMCXL010000204.1:0-6073 GCA_048621015.1 Phycisphaeraceae bacterium | reverse complement strand
GCTGAACCACCTGCGCGCCCAGTGTCTGATCGCCTCGGCGTACGCGGTGGCGGGATACGCGGAAGCGGCGATGCGCCACGCGGAGCGCTGCTTGGCATTGAGCGCCGAAGCCGGCGATCACCAGACCGCCTTCGACCGCGCCACCGCCCACGGCTGCGCCGCCAACGCGTACGCGCGTGCGGGTCGCATGAACGAGGCGCGCGAGCATCACCGCCTGGCGCGCGAAGCGGCGCAAGCGTTCGACGATCCGGACGAGACGGAGGTGTTCGAGCGGTTGTATCCAGCACCGTGAACACCGCCCATCAATCGGCGATTGGCAATCGGCAATAAAAAAGGAAACCCCGGCCTGGGGGGGATGGCCGGGGCTTCGCAGCGATGGGTGCGGGCTTGGTTGAACTGCGGGCAGCGCGACAGAGTCGCGTCGCTTCATAACTCCTGTTCTTCTGCTCTCCTGCTCTCCTGCCTCCTGTCTCCTGCACTTGTTCCCATTCACGCCGCGGCGGCGGTCGTCGCGCGGCGCCGGCGCGGCTTGCGGGCGCGGCTCGGGTCGGCGGCGCGGGCGAGGCGGTAGAGCTGCGCCGTGTCGCGGTCGAGCCGATGCAGCCGCTGGTCGAACCAGTTCAGCAGGTCCGCCAGGCGGATGGTGGCGCGGCATTTCTCGTCGCCGGCGAGCAGGGAGAGGATGAACGCGGCGACGAGGCCGCGCTGCGCCTCGTCGCGGTCGTCGGGGCAGTGGAACAGCCCATCACCGTCCTGCATCTGTGCCAGCGCGGCCAGGGCGCGGTCGCGGGCCTGAATGATCGGAGCGGTCGCGGCCGCGGAATGGTCGGCGATGAGCTGATTGAGCGCCGCGACGGCCGTGGCGGTCGCCAGCGGGTCCGGCCCGTCGCCACCGGCGACAAAGGCGCCGTCCGGGGCCTGCCGGGCGAGCAGCGCGTCGGTCATGTCGTGGCTGAGCGGCGTCGGCCCGTAGGTCAGCTCCACCAGCCGCCGCAGCGCCAGGGCGATCGTCGGCACCGCGCCCTGCGACAGGCGAATCCGCAGCGGCAACGGCAGCTCCATGCCGTTGTCCGCCACCGCCCGCAACAGCTTCTCGTACTCGCCGGCCTCGAACTGCCGCTGAATCTGATCGACCGTCAACATGGCTCGCTCCTTCCCGTGCGTCCCCGGCTCTTGCTCGTGAATCAGGTCTCTGTTAGGCATCATGCTACGTGTATCGGCCGGTGTCAACGGCTGAGTTCCCGTTTTGTTCGGGTTTCCCGCCCGCTTGCTGACACCGGTGTGTCAGACCGGCGGTCACAAGTCGCCACCGGCCCGATAGCCGGAGCCCAACGGGCTCCCGGTCGGCGCCCGAATGTGCACGAACGTCACCGGGAGCCCGTTGGGCTCCGGCTACTGCCACATGACGCATAGCAGCCTCATTGGTTGCCGACGCGCCGCGCATGCCTACACTCGCGGCACGTCAATCATGCAGGAGGTCTCAACGTGTTTGATACGAACGTGCAGACGGTGATGGATCGCGTCGATGCGCTGCGCGACCAGGTGGACGATCACTGGCAGATCCCGCGCGATGAAGCGCTCGTGCTGGCGCAGCTCGTGCGCCTCGGCGCGTGTCGGTCGATCTGCGAGATCGGCACGAGCTATGGCTTCTCGACGCTGCATCTCGCGGCCGCGGCGCGCGAGCAAGGCGGACACCTGCACGCATTCGAGCGCGATCCGAAAAAGATCGAGCACACGCGCCGACACCTCGATGAAGCGGGCCTGAGCGACGTGGTGACGCTGCACGAAGGCGATGCGCGGCAGACGGTGGCGGCGGCGACACCGCAAAATCCCTATGACTTTGTCTTCATTGACGCGGTGAAGGAGCAGTGCTTCGAATACCTGGACGCGGTCTGGCCGAAGCTGGCGCCGCGCTGCGCGCTGGCGACGGACAACACGGGCACGCATCCGGAGCAGCTGCGCGCGTTCGTGGAGCACCTGCGCGCCCATCCGGAGCTGAGCAGCTGCGACGTGCCGGTGGGCAACGGTTTTGAACTGTCGCTGCGCCGCGCGTGAAGGCGCTGTGCGTCGGCGTGTGGGTGTTGCACGACGGGCGCGCGCTGGTGACAATGCGCGGCAAGTTCACGCGGTAAAACGTGTTGCGCGCGGTGATGGGGATCGGATGCGCGGCCGCGCGGCGCATAAAAAAACCTCCGCCACAGGGCTCCGATCCTGTGGGCGGAGGCGCGCCACGGCAAATTTCGTTGTGCGGTCCCGGAACCTGTGGGCTGCCTGCTGCCGTGTGGATGCCTATCGTATCGGCTTTTTTCCGAACCTGTCAACGCATGGCACGGCCGAAACAAAAATTGAAATATCTCGTTGAAATACAACATCTTATAAGTTATACGTCATCCGGCGCCACCCGGCCGCGCCGTAACTGGCTCCGCAGGCGCGGCTTGCGCGATTTTTAGTATAAGTTATGATAACAATCAACTTATTCAAATAGATGGCCGAGGAGGAGGTTCGAATGCCCACAGACGAGCGGATCGAGGTCGCGATTGGCATCCTCGCCGAGCCGGGCGAGACCGGCGCGACTGCCGACCCGGCAGATCGTGACGGGAACGGCGACGGCAAGCCCGCCTGGCGCGTGCTGATCACCCGTCGGCCCGACGGCGGCGTACTTGGCGGCTACTGGGAGTTTCCCGGTGGCAAGCGCGAGCACGGCGAGTCGCTGGAGCGCTGTCTCATGCGCGAGTTCCGGGAAGAGTACGGCCTGGCGATCCGCGTCACCGATGCCCTGCCCGCGCTCGATTACGACTACGACCACGGCCGCGTGCGGTTGCGCCCGTTCTTCTGCGAACGCCTCGACCGCCAGCAGGCCCCCCAGGCGCTGGCGGTGAGCGAGTGGCGGTGGGTGCGCCCCGAGACACTGGGTGACTATGCGTTTCCCCCAGCCAATGCGGCGCTGGTGCGCCACGTGATGCACGCGCTGGCGGTGGCGGCGCGGCGCGCCGGCGGTGCGCCGAGGATCAGCCCGGAGCCGGAGGCGCAGGCGTGACGAGGGGCGACCCGGCCATATGGCGATGCCACGGCTAACGCGCCGGCGTGAGATGCTACAATCGCCGCCGCTCGCGCCGGTGCGCGTGCGGGACGCATCAGGGACGGCCCCGCTCTGACTGAGAGGAACCCGCTCATGTGGCGATCGACCGCTTTTACCGCTTTGTTGGCCGCGGCTGTGCTGGCCGGCGGCTGCACCGCACCGTATGTCAACATTCCGCACCAGACCGGCGATATCGCGGCCAACGACCCCAACGCGCGCACCGTGCGCGACGTGGAGACCCGGGCGCTGCAGGCGGTGCTGGACAGCGGCGATGTCCCCCTGCCGGTGCTCATCCAACTGCCGGGGCGCTCCGATGCGCTGACCTACCTGGCGGTGGCCGACGCGCTGGGCGAGCAGGTGCTGATCCCCAGCGACACGGATGAGGACGGCGCGCAGCCGGCGTCCACGCTGACGATCGAGCAGGTGCGCATCCGCGGCTGGGACGCGGAAGTGGACGTGCTGCGCCCCGCCAGCGCGAATGTGCGGCAGCGCGTGACGGTGTATCTCAAGCGCGAGCCGTTCACCGGCTGGTTCGTGCGCCGCCAGCACGTCTGGCGCACGCGCGTCGCGCCGGACGAGGCGCTCGCCGAACAGCAGGACGAGGACGCGACGACGGAATAACCGCGCCGCGCGCCGCGCCTCTGCTACACTGGCCGACTGATCGACAGGACCTTCCCCGTTCCACCATTCTCTCCCTCGGAGCCTTACGTGATGACCTGGACCCTCAGCGCCTTCGCCGACGAGGCGGACATTCAGATCGGCGAGCAGATCCGCGCCCTTCAGGAGGCCGGCTACCGCCACGTCGACCTGCGCGGCGTCAACGACTACAACATCACCGAGCTGCCCGAGGATGAAGCGCAGAAGGTCCGCCAGCAGCTCGACGACGCCGGCATCCGCGTGTTCATGTTCGGCTCGCCCATCGGCAAGATCGACATCACCGACGACTTCGAGATCGATCACAACAAGCTCAAGCACCTGGGCAAGCTCAAGGACATCCTCGGCTGCGAGCGCGTGCGCATCTTCAGCTACTTCAACAAGACCGCCCTGCCCGAAGCCGAGTGGCGCCGCGCGGCGCTCGATCGGCTCAAGCAACTGGCCGAGACGGCGGGCACGCTGGGCCTGGAGCTGTTTCACGAGAACGAGAGCCACATCTTCGGCGACGTGTGCGATCGCGTCGAGGTGCTCGCCGACGAGCTGCGCGGCGCGCGCTTCCGCCTGATCTTCGACTTCGACAACTACAACCGCTGCGGCGACGACGTCTGGAAGAACTGGACGCGCCTGCGCGACCGCACCGATGCGTTCCATCTCAAGGACTCCAACGCGGAAGGCATGCACGTGCCCGTGGGCGAAGGCAACGGGAAAGTGCGCGAGATCCTCGCCGACGCCTTCAAGCGCGGCTGGGAAGGGCCGCTGACGCTGGAGCCGCACCTGAAACGCTCCGAGGCGGTCGTCGCCACCGGCCCCGAGGGCCAGAGCAACGAGGCGCTGAAAGACATGGGCCCGTTCGGCGCGTTCCAGGTCGGCGCGGCCGCGGCAAAGCGCGTGCTGGAAGAAGTCGGCGCGCAGTACGAGTGAACGCCGGGCGCCACGCGATCCGGACCTTCGCTGCGCTCAGGACCGGCTTATCAAGTCATCGAGAGAAACGAAAAAAAAGATAGCCGCGAAGAGGCACAAGATGCGCATGAGCATGTCTTGCGTCGCTTGTGCCTCTTCGTGGCGATTCATTGGCCCCCCTGGCCTTGCCCTGTCCCTGCCTTGGTGTATATAACAGCCCCATGTCATCGCTCATCGAACCGCTGCGCTACTTCGACGCCTACACCTGCATCGGCCAGCGCCAGAAAGTGCATCCCGCTGCGCCGTATACACTCGAACACCTGCTCGCGGAAATGGATCACTGCTCCATCGACGGGGCGCTGGTGACCTCGACCGCCTGCCTGCGCTACGACCCGATGCGCGAGAATCGTCGACTGGTGGAACAGATCGCCGGCCACGCGGGCCTGTTCGCGCTGTGGCACGTGTTTCCCCACTGGACCGGGGAGTGCCCCGAACCCGCGGCGCTGTTCAAGGCGATGCAGCAGCAGGGCGCTGCGCGGGCGGTGCTGCTGGCGCCGGCAACTGCGAGTTGGGACCCCCTGTCGCGCACCAGCCGCCCGCTCATGGAAGCGCTGGCGGGTGAGGCGGTGCCGGCCGTTGTCGATGTGGCGAAGGAGATGCCGCTGGAGCAGGTCGAGCAACTGGCGGAGCGCTATCCGAAGCTGCCCATCGTGCTGCGCAATGTGCATTGGGGCAAGCAGCGGCACGTGCTGCCGCTGATGCTTCATTTCGAGAATCTGCATCTGACCTTCGACGCGTTGCAGATCAACTTCGGCCTGGAGTGGCTCGTCGAACAGGGCTGCGGCGAGAGGCTGCTCTACTGCTCCAACGCGACCGACATGGCGATGGGCGCGCATCGTTTCTACGTGGATTACGCCGACGTCGACGCGCAGATGCGCGCCGCCATCGCCGGCGGCAATCTCACGCGCCTGCTCCAGGGCCAGGCGCCCGCGCAACAGCGCGAGAACGCCGATGAAGATCCCATCATGGCCGAGGCGCGGCGCGGCGAACCGTTGTCCGTGCCCGTCATCGACGCGCACGCGCACATTCTCGATGAAGGCCTCGACGGCGCCGGCGGCGCTTACACCATGTTTCGCGGCGGCCCGAAGCACACGCACGACCTTGCCCGTCGCATGGGTGTCGATGCCATCGGTGTCATGAGCTGGAACGGCATCATGGTGCCCGAGCCCGAGGATGGCAACCGCTGCGTCCGCGCCGCGCTGGATGCCTATCCCGATTTCTTCTGGGGTCTGGGCACGTTCGATCCGGTGCATGATGATGCCGCGACGTTTCGCCGCAAGGCCGAAGCGTTGTTCGAAGATCCGCGGTTCCTCGGTCTCAAGCCTTATCCCCTGTTCGGTCTGCATTACGATCATCCCAACTATGCGCCGTGGTGGGAAT
>JBMCXL010000203.1:0-6088 GCA_048621015.1 Phycisphaeraceae bacterium | reverse complement strand
ATACAACAGATGCGAACCATGAGAAGTCTCCTCCGCCCTGTTGCGCGCAGGGCGAAATCCCTTGAGTAGGGGTGCTAGCCGTCCTCGCGGAGACCCGGCAGATATGCGCCTCGTCAAGGGGAACGACGGCGAGAGACCTGCCCGGGTGTCCCATACCGCGAGGACACGTCCGGCACACACAGGCAGGTCTTCCGGCTCAGGGTCCGCCCCGCTCGCCTTCCCGCCAGACCCGTTGCAGGCCCGGCAGTGGCATTCGAGCGGGAGCGGTGCTCCGAGACGTTCATGCACATGCGCGTTTCACACACACGTGCTTCGCCTCGGGGCCACCCATCACGGCGGCGCGTCCGCGGGGGAATTCCAGCTTTGCGTCATGCTCAGTCGATGCGGTCGACACGATCACGTGCGCCAACATCCGCCGAACACGATGCGGGGCCGGTCACCCCACTTCCCTTTTCACGCGACCCGACATCTCGCCACATTGCCTCGGCGACAGGCCGCGTACCTGTATGTCCACACGCCACTCTACACCCCGCCCCCGATGTTGGCAAGCAGGGTGCGAACGTGGCAGGCATTCTTGCGGCTAACTGTCGCTGCGATAAGGCGCAACGCCGATCAGCTCATCGAGGCGCACCAGTTCAAAGCCGCGCTGGCGCAGGCCGTCGACCAACGGGCCGACCGCGCCGACGGTGCGCATGAGATCGCGTCGCGCGTGCGTGTGCGCATCGGTGCCGTCGTGCAGCGTGAGGATCTCGCCCGGTCGCGCGGGCGCGACGAGGCGGTCGAGAATGCGCTGCGTGCTCGTCGACCAGCCGTCGAACGCGCGGCGCGTCCACGTCACCTGTATATAACCGCGCCGGCGCGCGGTCTCGCCGATGAAGATCTGCTTGAAGCCCATTGGCGGGCGGAACATCGTCGGCCGCTTGCCGACCGCCTCGGCGATCGCCGCATCGGTGCGCGCAAGCTGGTCGGCCCAGTAGCGATGGAAGCGAAACATGCCGTGATAGGCATGATCAAAACTGTGGTTGCCGAGCACGTGACCTTCCGCGTCGATGCGCCGCAGCACCTCCGGATGGCGCACGGCATTGGCGCCGATCACGAAAAACGCCGCCCTCACGTTGCGCTGCGCCAGCACGTCCAGCAGCGCCGCGGTCGCCTCCGGGTGCGGGCCATCATCGAACGTCAGCGCGATGCGCTTGCCGTCGTGCGGATCGCCGCGATAGATCACCGGCGCGAACAGGCGGCTGCGTGGCGAGAACGCGCCATAGCAGAACATGCCCACAAAAGCGGTGCCGGCGATCGCGGTGGTGAGCGGCCAGGTGAGCATGGTGGATGAATCCCAGCGCCGATCAGCGCCGAAACGCGAACAGGTAACTGTTAAACGGCGTGCGCCCCCACAACGGCCGCACCTCGCACGCGAACCCCGCCGCCTCGAACGGCGCCACCACCTCCTCGCGCCGCGGAAACGCCACCACCGGCCGGCGCATCCAGCGGATCGCGTGCGCAAAGCGCTCCTCCCACTGCGTGCAGCGGAAGCGCCAACTGCCGTCCGCCGGCGTCGCGCGGATGATGCACCACCCGCCGGCCGGTATCTGCGAGGCAAGACGTTCGAGCACCTGCCGCCGCACGTCCGGCTGAAAGTAATGCAGCACATCGAGGATCAGTACGTGGCCGTTCACCGGCAAAGTCTCCGCGCCGTCGCGTGCCTCGAACGCCAGCCCCGCGTCATCGCCTGCCACGCGCTGCGCCGCGGTGATCTTGCTCGCGTCGGGATCGATGCCCGTGATCGGCGCGGTGAAGCCGTGCTCGCGCAGGTAGAGCGCGCACAACCCGATGCCGCAGCCGATGTCGAGCACCGGCAATTCACTGCCGTCGAGGCGAACGCGCACCGCCTCGTAGACCGGGTCGCTGCGCAGCTTGCCGCGCGCATAGCCTCGCAGGTAATACGTGGGATAGCGCCGGGCGATGCGCGTGACGAGTTGGCGATCGGTTGGCGACATAGTTGCCGTTCAGCGCACCTCGTACTGGTCCGGCTTCTTGCCGCGCATGCCGTAGCGCGTGCCGCAGCGCAGCAGCATCCACGCGTAGCGCGAGCGCGTCGCGGCGCCGGCGGCCATGCAGGCCATCTGCTTCTCCATGTGGTCGCTGAAGCGCTTCGACCACTTGTTCGGATACGTGTTGACCCAGTCCATGCCCGCCTCGCGCAGCGCCAGCACGCGGCCGCTGTAGAACATCTCGATCAACTCGCTCCAGCGGGCGTACCAGTCGACCATGCGCCGGCTGTAGCGCTCCAGCGCCTTCTGGAACGGGCGCGCGGCCACGGGCGACGGCAGCGACGCATCGCGGTGCAGCCGACCTTTGCGCAAGAGCGGTTCGAGTTGTTCGTCGAGCAGCTCCGCGGCGTGCATCGCCAGGAACAGGCCCGGCGAAAGCATCGGATCGACGAAGCCGAAGGCGTCGCCGAGCAACACCCAGTTGGGCCCGTAGCCGCGCTCGCTGAACTTCTGGTAGTTGTTGTAGGTGACGATGTCGGTGAGGCGCGTGGCGTTTGCGGTGCGCTGGCTGAGCTGGGGATCGTCGGCCACGACGCCGAGGTATTGCTGCTCGGGCGTGTCGCCGAACTCGCGCATGTGCTGCTTGTTCATGACCACGCCGACGGAGACGCGGTCGGGCAGCGGGATGTTCCAGCTCCAGCCGCGCTTCATCAGGCCGGTGATGACGTGACCTTCGGGCAGGTCGGTGGTGTCGTAATTCTGCCAGTGCGCGAAGTGGGCGATGTCGTTGCGCGGCCCGTCGCGCGTGGGCAGGTCGAGCATCCGCGCGATCAGGCGGTTGCGGCCGGTGCAATCGACAACGAGGTCGGGTTGGTGACCGCCAAGCGCGGGCACGTCGCGCAAGGTTTCCTCGGCGAAGCGCAGCACCTCGCTGCCTTCCTCGGCGCGCTCGACCTTGGCGCGCTGGCGCACGACGTGTACGTTCGCGCGGCGGGCGCGGGCGCGCAGCAGGTCGTCGAACGCCGGGCGCGGCACGTTGTAGGCGTATTGCGGGCAGCGGTCGCCGACGGAGGCGAAGGTCAGATGCAGCGCCTCGTAGCCGGCCCAGATGAACGAGGCGCCGGGCTTGACCTTGCCGATTTTCGCGACCTCGTCCTCGATGCCGAGCCGACGGAAGATCGGGATGATCGCGGCGATGAGCGACTCGCCGACGATCAGGTCGGGCCGTTTCTCGTCGTCGAACAGCACCACGTGCGCGCCGCGCTCGGCCAGCAGCGTGGCGAGCGTGGAGCCGCCCGGACCGCCGCCGAGGATCGCGACGCGCAGCGCATGGTCGGGCACCGATGCGGGTGGGGTGGGCGCGTTGCGCGACGGATCGGTGGTGGGTGGCGTTTGCGTAGCGGACACGGGGGGAATCCTTTCGACGGCGCTGCTAAGCCGCAAGCGGCCGGGCGTGACTCACGTAGCGCTGCGCTTCAGTTTACCGCTGGCCGTGCGCGGGAGCGACTCGACGAACGTGAACTGGAGCGGGCGCTTGTAGGCGGCGAGCATCTCGCGGCAGTAGGCTGACAGGATGGCGGGCGACGGCGGGTTCTCCGAATCGCGCGCGACAACCTCGGCCGCGGGCACGGCTCCCATGCGCGGGTGTGTGCGGCCATAGACGCGCGATTCGCGCACGTCGGGATGCTCGTTGAGCACGGCCTCGACCTCTTCGGGAAAGCATTTGAGGCCGGCGACGTTGATGACCGAGTGCGTGCGGCCCATGAGGAACACATCGCCATCTTCGTCGCGCCGCGCCAGGTCGCCGGTGCGCAGCCAGCCGTCGACGAGCGCGGATTCGCTGGGCTGCCACGGGAGGAGGTAGCCGTCGAACATGCCGGGGCCGCGCAGGCGCAGTTCGCCGACTTCCCCGGGGGGAACGGTGTTGCCTTCCTCGTCGCGCAGGTCGATCTCGAAATCGGGCGTGGGACGGCCGATGGATTCGGGCTTGTCGCGCGGCGCGGCGAGGTTGATGATCGGCAGGCCGGCTTCGATGATGCCCAGCGCCTGGCAGAGCGGTGCGCCGAAGCGCTCGGCGAACTTCTGCGCGGTGTCGGCCTTGAGCGCCATGGCGGTGGAGACGGCGAGGCGCAGGTCGGGCCAGTCGAGGCCGGAGTTGTCGGCGGCGAGCATGCCGTGGTGGAACGGCGAGCCGTAGAGGACCGTGCCGCCGTGGGCGCGGGCGGCTTCGATGATGTCTTTGGACAGATGGCTGCCGACGATGTTGGTTGCGGCGCCCTTGATGAGATAAAGCATCATCGAGACGGCGAAGTGGTGCGCCATCGGCAGGATCCAGATGACGCGGTCGCCGGGGCCGATCTGCAGTGCCTTGTTCGCGGCGTCGATGCGTTCGAGCAGGCGGCGATGGGAGATGATCACGCCCTTGCTGCGGCCGGTGGTGCCGGAGCTGAAGCGGATGAACGCGGGACCGAAGGCGGCGAGCTGCGCTTCATCGAAGTCGGGCGGGGATGCGTGCGTTTCGTGCACGTTGATCATCGCGGCGGCGTCGATGTGCGGCGGCGCGGCGTCAGCAAGGTCGAGCGCGATGCGCTGGCCCGGCGCGTCATCCCATTGCGCGCCGGGGCCGAGGACGATGCTGTGCAGCGCGGTGGCTTCGACCAGCTTCCTGCGCTCGGGCGCGGAAAGCTCGCCGGCGATGGGCACGAGACACGCGCCGGTGCGCAGGATGCCGAGGCTGAGCAGGACGTACTCGAAGCCGTCCTCGCAGAGCAGGCCGACGCGCGGGGCGGAGGCGCCGTCCGGGATGAGGCCGGCGTTGCGAAGCGTCTCGGCGATGCGCTCGAAGCGTTCGGCGAGTTGGCCGTAGGTCAGCGCCTGTTCGCCGTGGATCAGCGCGGGGCGGTCGGGGTGCTGCCGGGCGTGGTCGAGGATGGGCGCGAGGGCGCTGGGGGTTGTGGTGGTGGAGGGCGTTGTGGGCGGCATGGGGGGCTCATCCTTGAACGACTCGGGTGGTGAATAACGTACCTTTTTTCAGGCGGATCGCCATGCGAAGCCGCAAGCGGCGTCAGGCCGGCGCGGCGGCGGCGATCCAGGGCTCGGCGATCGGGAGGATGCAGCGCTGGCGGTCGGCGGCGATGGTGGCGGCGTCGACGGGCGCGCCCGTGGCGAGGCGTGCGGCGGCGAGGCCGGTCGCTTCACCGGTGGCCAGGCAAGTGCCGATGACGCGCAGCGAGGCCTGCGCCTCGTGGCTGCACGAGATGCATCGGCCGGCGACGAGGAGGTTGTCGAGCGCAGCGGCGCGCAGGGCGCGCAGCGGGATCTGGCACGGGCGGTTTTCCCGGGGATAAAGCAGGCGCGGGCCGCGCGTGTTTTCGCGCAGCTCGCGCGGCCAGGTCGCCAGCGCTACCGCATCGTCGAACGCGGCGCCGCGCTCCAGGTCGTCGGCATCGATGCAGTATTCACCGACGATGCGCCGGCTCTCGCGCACGCCGATGCGCGTGGGGAACGCGGCGATCGCGCTGCGCTCGAAGCCGGCGACTTCCGCGCGCAGGAATGCGGCGAGCTCGGTCGCGAGGAAGCGGCCGTGCATCTCCAGGGCGGTGAGGCAGGCGGGGTCGGTCGGGTCGTAAGGCTGATCGTTCGGCGGTTCGAGGTCGATGGTGACGAACGCTTCGCTTGCGCGGCCGGTGGCGCGCAGCGCGGCGCCGAGCGCGCCGTCGGGGAGCGTGCCTTCGCGCACCGCGCCAGCGATGCGCCGCGCGAGGCGCATGCGCCCTTCACCGGTGAGCACGGTGGAGTCGACATCCATGAGCGAGAAGATGAATGCGGGGCGCTGAAGGTGTTGCGCGTCGGTCTGCTCGAAGCTTGCGCCGGCGAGGTACGCCGCGACGCCGTCGCCACTGGTGTCGATTACGACCTTCGGCTCGATCGTTTCATGCACGCCGCGACAGACGATGTCCGCCGCTTGAATCGCGCGATCGTGCGTGTGCATGCGGATCAATTCGGTGTGCAGGCGAAGCTCCAGCGCATCGGTTTCCTGCACGAGCTGGTCGGCGATGCGCGCGAAGCTGGTGGGATGTTGCAGCAGGACATCGACG
>JBMCXL010000202.1:0-6094 GCA_048621015.1 Phycisphaeraceae bacterium | reverse complement strand
GACTGTTTCACAGCGACCCATTTGGTGTTCAAGCCGCGGGGTGAGTCCGCGAACCCCGCGGGTGTCTGAGCGCCGAATACCCGCGGGGTTCGCGGACTCACCCTGCGGCTTGGTTGGTGAGCAGTCTCTTGACCCAATCGCGCGCCGCATTCACGCCGTCGGCGCGATGCGCGGCAGCATGTCGTCGAGAATCTGATCCACGTCGCCTTCGAGCACGACCAGCCGGCCCGCGATCGCGAGCGTCGCGAGGCCGTGCAGCGCGATCCAGTAGCGCCCCGCCGCCGCCCGGGCGCGCCGGTTCAGTGTTTCGCCGGACAATCCTTCCGCGGCCAGATGCTCGCGGACCTTTTCCAGCAACGGCTCGAACCCGCCGCGCAGCAGATCCACCTCGCCTTCGCCCTCGGCATCGGGCGTGTCGAACATGAGCTTGTAGAGATTCGGATGCGTCAGCGCGAACTGTATATAAGCGCGCGCCCCGCCGCGCCAGCCTTCGGGCGTACCGAGCGTGCTCGAGGCGACGCAATTCTCGTGCAGCATCTCGAAGCCGCGGCGCACCATCTCGCGATACAACTCGTGCTGCCCGTCGATGTAGGTGTACAGCGTCATCGCGCCCACGCCGAGGCGTTCGGCGACGCGGCGCATCGTCACGGCCTTGAGATCGTCTTCATGCAGCAGCGCCAGGGCGGTGTCCACAATCATCGCGCGGCGCGCGGCGTGATCCGCCTGGGTCCATGCCTCGGCGGCGCAGCCCTGGGCCGGCGAGCTTGTGCTGGGTTTGTGGCTCGAATCACTCATGGCCGACGATCAATCCAATCCCCCCATGTCACAGGCAGCCGGCGGCGCGCGCCGACAAAAACGGCGGCATCCCCCCGGCTGCGAACAAAAGCCCCGTTGGTCTTTACTGCGGCCCACCATGCTTGGTGGTTGACGGCTGCCCGGTCCATTCGTACAGTAGCTAAGCTTATCGTACGTTGTACGAAAGCTCAACCCGCCGATCGGCTCCGGAGTCTCCCTTAAAGATGGCTGTAAGTCCCCCCAAGATCAAGATCTTGATTCTCGTCGCGATCGCGGCCGGTCTGCTGGTCGGCCTCGTCATCGGCGTGGCCGGCGCCACCTACTGGTCTGCCCCGTCCGGCGGGGGCATGGCCGGCGGCCCGGCGGCGGAAGGCGGCCCGCCGGGCGAAGGGGGCGGCTCCGGCGGAGGGCCTCCCGGCGGCATGCCGCCCGCGCAGGTGCGCCTGGGCTCGGCCGAGCGGGAGCAGGTCCAGAGCCGGTTCCGCGTGATCGGTCGGCTGAACGAGCTGCGCCGCACGACCGTCGCCGCCGAGGTCACCGGCAAGATCATCGAGGTGCCTGTCGACACCGGCGATGCGGTGGTCGGCGGCGAGACGGTGCTGGCGCGCATCGAAGACACCTGGACGAAGCTGGACCTGGCACAGGCCGAGGCGGAGCTCGCCGCCGCGCGGGCCGAGCTGGACCAGTCCGAGCGCGACCTGGCGTATCTCGAGCAACTGGCCGAGGGCGGGGCGGCCAAGCCCAAGGAGGTCGCCGACGCCCGCGCCGCGGTCGCCTCCAACCGTGCCCGGCTCGACGCCGCCGCCGCCGCACGGCAGCGCGCGGCCGAGCAGGTGCAGCGGCTGGTCATCCGTGTGCCCTTCGACGGCTGGATCGTGGAAAAGCTTGCCGAGACCGGCCAGTGGGTCGGCCCGGGCGACGAGGTGGCGCGCATCATCTCGCGCGGCGAGATCGAAGCGGTGCTCAACGTGCCCGAGCGGTTGGTCAACAGCGTGGCGATCGGCGATGAGCTGGAGGTCGTCGTCGATCCGCTGGACATTCGCCGAACCGGCGTGGTGACGTCGATCACGCCGGCGGGCGGCAATGCGGCGCGGACGTTTCCGGTGCGCGTGCGCCTGGACGATGCGCAAGGCACGCTGAAGCCGGGCATGAGCGTGACCGCGCACCTGGCGACGTCACAGCGCGAGCAGCGGCTGACCGTGCCGCGCGATGCGGTGCAGTTTCAGGGCACGAGCGCGGTGGTGTGGGTGGCGCGTGCTTCGGGCGATGAGTCGTCGAATGGGCCGCAGATGCCCACGGCCGCGCCGGTGCAGGTCCGCGTGCTGTACGGCACCGGGCAGCGCTTCGTGATCGAGCCGGTGTCCGCCGACGATCTCGCCGCCGATGCGCAGGTCGTGATCGAAGGCGCGGAGGTGTTGATGCCGGGCCAGCCGCTGGTGGTGGTCGACGAGCCGGCGGACGAGGTGGCGACCGACGGCAAAGCGCCAGCAACCGAGGTCGCCCGGGACGAACGCTCCTGACCAGGCCATGTTGCTGCTTGCAGCTTCGCGCAGCGCCTGAACACCAGGTGGTTTCACGAAGCCGCAAGCGACATGAGACATTGAACCCCCATGAACTTTATCCGTTTCGCCATTGAGAACCCGGTCAAGGTCGCCGTGGGCGTGTTGCTGACGGTGCTGTTCGGCTTGCTTGCGCTGTTCACGATTCCCGTGCAGCTCACGCCGGACGTGGATCAGCCGATCATCACGGTCTCGACCGACTGGACCGGCCGCAGCCCGGAGGAGATCGAGCGCGAGATCATCGAGCCGCAGGAGGACGTGCTCAAGAACGTCTCCGGCTTGCAGAAGATGACCGCCACGGCCAACCAGGGCCAGGGCCAGATCGAGCTGGAGTTCGTGCTCGGCACCGATACGAACAACGCGCGGCAGGAAGTTTCCGACAGCCTGCGCGAGGTGCCGGAGTATCCCGACGAGGCGGACGAGCCGGTCGTGCAGGAGAGCGAAGCGGGCGCGGGCAGCCCGATCGCGTGGCTGCTGCTTACCGCCGAAGGTGATTACGACGTGCAGCAGCTCGGCGACTCGGTCGAGGAGCGCATCAAGCCTTATCTCGAGCGCACGCCGGGCGTGAGCGAGGTGCGCGTCTACGGCGGCCGCGAGCGCGAGGTGCACATCCAGGTCGACCCCACCGCCCTGGCGCAGCGCGGCATCACGTTCAACCAGTTCAACAATGCGTTGCGCGGGCGCAACGTCAACGTCTCGGCCGGCACCATCGCCGAAGGCAACTACGACGTGCGCGTGCGCACCATCGGCCAGCTCGAGGATCTGGACACCGTGCGCGAGCTGATCGTCGCCTACGCGCCCGACGGCGGACCCATCCGCATCGGCGACCTGGCGGATGTCGAGCTGACCTACGCCAAGCGCCGCTCGTTCGTGCGCGCCCGTGGGCAGATCGCCCTCGCGCTGCCGGTCTACCGCGAGACGGGCGCCAACGTCATCTCCATCATGGAGGACCTGAACGAGCGCATCGGCGTGGTCAACGACGAGCTGCTGCCCGCCGTCGCCGCGCGCGTGCAGAGCATCGACAACCTGCCCGAGCAGCCGCAGTTTCACCTTGGCAAGGTCTACGACGAGACCGGCTACATCTACGACGCGCTCTACCTGGTGCGCGACAACCTGTTCATCGGCGGCACGCTCGCTGGCCTGGCGCTGCTGGTGTTCCTGCGCGTCATTCGCCCGACGCTCATCGTCGCGCTGTCGATCCCCATCTCGATCATCGGCACGTTCGTGGTCATGGCGGCGCTGGGGCGCAACGTGAACGTGATCAGCCTCGCGGGCCTGGCGTTTGCCGTGGGCATGGTCGTGGACGCGGCGATCGTCGTGCTGGAGAACATTGACCGCCACCTGGGCATGGGCAAGCGCCCGGCGCAGGCCGCTTACGACGGCGCGCGCGAGGTGTGGGGCGCGATCTTCGCTTCCGCCGCGACGACGCTGGCCGTGTTCCTGCCGGTGGTGTTCATCCAGGAGGAGGCGGGCCAGCTTTTCCGTGACATCGCGATCGCGATCTGCGCCGCCGTGGCGCTGTCTTTGATCGTGGCGGTGACGGTGATTCCCTCGGCCTCGGCGCGCTTCCTGAGCGCCCACCGCGAGCCGCGCCTGCGCATCACCAGGGCCGGCCGCGCGCTGTTCGGGCTCGCGCCGGTGTGTGCGTGGCTGGCCGACCGCTTCTCCAGCATCATGTACCGCCTCACCGCGCCGAACGCCTTTGGTGCCGTGGCGCGGGCCGGCATCGTCGCGACGTTCACGCTCGTGTCCATCGGCGGCGCGTGGGCGCTGATGACCCCCGCCGACTATCTGCCGCGCGGCAACCAGAACCTCGTCTTCGGCTTTCTGCTCACGCCGCCGGGCTACAACATCGAGCACTACGAGTCGATCGGCCGTCGCGTCGAGTCGACCATCCGCCCCTACTGGGAAGCCGAGGACTACGACGACCTCGAAGAGACGCAGCCGCCGATCCACCCGATGACCGGCCAGCCGCTGGAGCGCGTCCCGCCCATCGAGAACTACTTCTTCGTCTCCTTCCAGGGCAGCGCGTTCAACGGCGCGACCAGTGGCGACCCGGCCAACGTCAGCGGCGTCGCCGATCTGCTCACCGCGGCCACGAGCAGCATCCCCGGCACGATCGGCTTCGCACAGCAGTCGTCGCTGTTCGGCCGCGGCGCCGGCGGCAGCCGCACGATTACGGTCGAGGTGCTCGGCCCGCAGATGCCGGAGGTGGAGCGCTCGGCGCTGGCGCTCATGCAACGCCTGCGCGCGATGTACGGGGCGTACCAGGTTCAGCCCACGCCCTCCAACTTCGACAAGCCCGCGCCCGAGACGCGCGTGCGCATCGACGCGGTGCGCGCCGCCGAGCTTGGCATCGACGAGGACTCGCTCGGCGCCGGCGTCCGCGCGCTGGTCGACGGCCTGAACGTCGGCGACTATCGGCTCCAGGGCGAGTCGATCGACATCCTCGCCGTCGCCGATCCGACACTCGACCTCCAACTGGATGACCTCGCGCAGCAGCCACTGGCGTACATCGATGGCCGGGGCGAGACCGGCATCGTGCCGCTCAGCGCGGTCGCCAACTTCGAACGCGCCGACGCCCCGCAGCAGATCCGGCGCATCGACGAGCAGCGCGCCGTCTGGCACGACGTCACCCCGCCCGACAACGTGCCGCTGGAGCAGGCGACGCTCGACATCGCCGCGGCCGTCGACGAGCTGCGCGAAGCGGGTGAGATTCCGCCGTCGGTCGCGATCAACCTGGCCGGCTCGGCGAGCAAGCTTCAGGAGGTCAAGGAAGCGATGCTCGGTGAGTGGTACGGCGCCGAGAGCCTGGCGACGCTGCTGAGCAGTTTGAAGTCGCTGTCGACCAGCCGCATCTTTCTGGCGCTGCTGGTGACGTACCTGCTGATGGCGGCGCTGTTCGAGAGCTTTCTCTATCCGTTCGTCATTCTCTTTGCCGTGCCGCTGGCGACGGTGGGGGGGTTCCTCGGCCTGGCGTTCGTGCACGATGGGTGGGGCATGCAACAGTGGCCGCTGATTGGTGAACGGCTCTATACCGCCCTTGGTCCGGAAGGGATTCGCCTGATCTCGCCGGAGCAGCAGCTCGACACGCTGACGATGCTCGGGTTCATCATCCTGATCGGCATCGTGGTGAACAACGCGATCCTCATCGTGCACCAGGCGCTGAACTTCATGCGCGGCGTGGGCGATGGCGAAGGGGATCAGAGCGACGCGATGGCGCCGCGCGAGGCGATCCGCGCGTCGGTGCGCAGCCGCATCCGACCAGTGTTCATGACGACGATCACCTCGACCTCCGGCATGTTGCCGCTGGTGGTGATGCCGGGTTCGGGCAGCGAGCTCTATCGCGGCCTGGGGTCGGTGGTCGTCGGAGGCCTGCTGGTGGCGGCGCTGTTTACGCTCATCGTCGTGCCTCTGCTGTTCAGTCTCGTGCTGGATCTGAAGCGCGGCATCCTGCGCCGCGTGTTCAAGAGCGACCTGTCCGAGCTTCAGGATGCGGGCGGGCTCGAACCGGCGTGAGATGCGCGGCCATGGGACGCGGGGCGTCAATAAATCAACGCATGACGGCAAGTTGCGCCGGCGTTCCACCGGGGGCCGCGGGGTGTCGCGCCGCCAGGGAGTTGCTGCGCCGCGTCGGTGAAAGTCGCAGCGGGTGAGGCGCGATCGCGAGGCGGCGGAGTTTCAATGTCGGCCGGCCATCGGGTCGATAAAGGACGGTGGCGTCTGGCGCAGGTCGGGGC
>JBMCXL010000201.1:0-6118 GCA_048621015.1 Phycisphaeraceae bacterium | reverse complement strand
TCTCGGGCCCTGGCGCGACGCTGGGATTCGCGGGCACCGAGTCTCATGCCACGGCGACGGGCGTCCAGGGCGGCGCGGGCGACGATACGTTGACCGGCGCCGATCTCACCCCCGACACCGATGACGATGGCGACCTCCGCGCGGACGACCCGGACCCCGGCCCGCCGGGCGGCCCCGCGTCCGACAGCGAGATCATCGCCACCGCCGAGGCCACGAGCGGCGCCCGGGGCATGAACATCGCGCCGATCGGCGCCGCCCTCAGCGACACCAGAACATCAGCCAACGCCACAGCCACCGGCATCGACGGCGGCGCGGACGACGATGCGATCGTGGACACCGGCCCCGTCACCGCTGATGCGACAGCGAGCAACGGCGCCATCGACATCAATGCCAACCTCACCGGCGCAGCCAAAAGCAACACCAAAACAACGGTCGACGCCACATCAACGGGAATCGCCGGCGGTAAGGGCGACGATGTCCTCATGGACCTCGGCCCCGTCAGCGCAAACGCGACGGCGACAAGTGGCGCCGTCAACGCCAATCTCACCCTCGCCGGCGCTGCGATTGGCGAGACCGGAGGCACCATCACCGCGCGGGCCACCGGTGTCGAGGGCAACAAAGGCGATGACACGATCGTCATTGACAGCACCATCGACGCGCTCGCTGACAGTCAGAGCACCGCCGCCGGCACCACGTACTCGCTCGCGGGCGCGGGCTTCCAGGACGCGAACGTCAGCACGGACGGCACCGCGACCGGCGTCGACGGTGGCAAAGGCGACGACGCGATCACCAACAACAGCACGATCGACGCCGACGCAATGGCCGATGGCGCCGCACTCGCCCTCAACGTCTCCATGGCGGGCGCCACCTTTGCCGACGCCAGCACGAACCCGGACGCCACCGCGACAGGCATCATCGGCGGCGCGGGCGATGACACGCTGGACAACGACGGCCTGATCGATGCCGACGCGACCGCCAGCGCCTCGGTGGCGCAGGTGGCCTTCTCATGGACCGGCTTCACGGATTCATCGGTGGGCGATGCCAACACCATTGCAAAGGCGACCGCCGTCGGCATGGCCGGCGACGCCGGCGACGACACGCTCCGCAACCACGACCGCATCGATCTCGATGCGACGGCACGGCTCACCACCGGCGTCAATGCATCGGTCACTGTTACTGGCGGCGCCCGGACCAGTGCGGTGCTCGCGGGGGATGCCTCCGTCACCGGACTCGACGGCGGCGACGGCGACGATGCGCTGCACAACTTCGCCACCATCGATGTCCAGGCCAACGCACGGGCGGCCCTCTCCAGTGGCACATCCTTCAGCCTCGCCGGCGCCGCAGCCGACTTGTCCGACGTCACCGCAACCGCAACCGCCAACGGACTCGACGGCGGCGCGGGCGCCAATGTCATGACCAGCGACGGCTACATCGACGTCGATGCCTTGACGCACATGGATGTCGATAACAACAGCGTCGTGATCTTCGGCGCGGCCGCCTCAGACGTGAAGACCAACGCCACGGCTACGGCGACCGGCATGCTCGGCGGCGACATGCAGGACACCGTGCGCAACAACGCGCGACTCGATGCGTTCGCCAACGCGGCGACGGATTCGGATCATGCGTCGTACGTGTTCGTGGGCAGTTCTTCCAGCGCGGCTGTGATCTCGGGCAACAGCATCGCCACGGGCATCGACACCGGCGACGGCGCGGACATGATCCTTAACGAAACCGACGGCATCATTGAGGTCGAAGCCACCACCAATGCCCAAGCGACCGGCGGCGCGGAAGCCACCTTCGGCGACGCGGATACGACGAACGGGTCGGTGGGCAGCAACGGCACGGCCACGGGCATCGACAGCGGCGCGGGCGATGACCAACTGCACAACCTCGGCACGATCGAAGTCCTCGTGACGCCGTATTCCTCGGCCAGCAACGATTCCGCTTCCGGCTTCCTCTTCGGCGATGCCGGGGCGGCCGCGGGCGCGAGAGCCGACGTGGTGGGCGCCGGCGTCGCGCTCGGCGATGGCGATGACACCCTGCTCAACCTCGGCACGATCGACGTCAGCCACGAACACGCCACGCTCGTAACCCCGGAGGTGCACAGTGCCGTCCGCGCCAGCGCGGACTCCAAATCCAGCCATTTCACCGCCAGCAGTGCCGCCCGGTCCACCACGAATGCGACGCTGCTGACGCACCTGACCGGCATCGACGGCGGCGGCGGTGATGACCGGATCACCAACACGGGGACCGTCGATGTCGGCGTCGGGGTGCGCGTGCTCGCGATGTCCAACGCCGATGGCCAAGGCGCCAGTGGCAATGCGTTCGGCAGCGCGAATGCAACAGTCGGCCCATCCGAAGACCCCGCGCTCGTGGTCGGCATCGACGCGCACGACGGCAACAACCACATCGACATGCCCGGCACGCTGAACGTCACCGCGACCCCCGAGACCCATGCAACGAACGTGATCGACGGCGACAACACGGGCGTGGCGGATGGCGCGACGGCGGCGGTCACCCGCACCTCGGCTTTTGGCGTCCGCGCGAACAATGGACAGAACACGATCATCAACGACGGCGATCTCACCGTCAACGCCAATCCAACGGCCCGCACCAACAACAAATTCTCCGGCGGCTGGGCGGGCGACATAGAGTTCACCAGCACAGTCTCGGCCAGAGCCTCGACCGTGGGCATCCACCTCGGCGACGGCCACGACACGATCACCAACAACGGCAATCTCACCGTCAGCGCCCGGCCAACCGCCACCATGGATTCCGAGATCGACGAGGGCGCGGCCGGCGACGTGTCCGCCTTCGCCAACGTCTCGGCCATCGCGACGGTGACAGGCATCGATGCCGGCAACGGCGACAACCAGATCATCAATACCGGCGAGATGAACATCACAGCGGACACCCACACCGTCGGTACGTCCGGTGCCAGGAACATCGCCTCGGCCACCGCCGTGCGCACCGGCAACGGCGACGACATCATCGTCAACGCCGGCGACGGACAGATCAACACCACCGTCCATGGTGCCACCGGCGCCGGCGACGGCATCGACACCGGCGAAGGCGACGACCTCGTGCGCCTGCTCGATACCTCGTCCATCAACAGCAGCATCACGCTCGGCGAAGGCGATGACACCATCGCCTTCGCCGGCACGGCCACGTTCGACACCATCACGGGCGGCGCGGGCCTCGACACCGTGCGCCTGGAAGACCGCGAAACGCGCTCGCTCGCGCCGAGCCACATCCAGAGCATCGAGCGATGGGAAGTGAACCAGGGCACGGTCGATTACACCGGCGATGTCACCATTGTGCACGGCGGCGCATTGCGCAGCGAGCTGTTCAACGGAACCAGCGGCAAATTGGACGTCAGCGGACAGGTCGAGATCCGCACGGGCAGCGAGATCACCGTCGTCGCCAAGCCGCAGCTTTACCACGATGGCGATACGTTCGACGTGCTCGTCGCCGACGATGTCAGCGGCGAGTTCGAGGATGAAACCCTGCCCGCCTCACGCGTTCTCGATGCGCATCTCAACTATCTTTCCGATGGCGTGCAGGTCGAAATGGAAGTGACGCCGTTCATGGAAGCGGCGCGTCACAACCCCGTGCAGAGCAGCGTCGGTTCGTATCTCGATCGGATCACGCCGGACGCCACCGGCGATATGGCCGAGGTGATCGGCGAGTTCCAGCAGCTTTCCGATCAGCCCGACATCGACGAAGCGTTCGCGAGTCTCAGTCCCGATTCATACAGCGGCGTGACGCAGGTCGGGACCGAGTTCGGCCGCGAGTTCGGCCGCCTGGTCCAGCAGCGGATCGGCGCACGGCGATCGCCTCAAGGCACGCAACAACCCGATTCCGTCGCCCGTCTGGCCATGGCCGATGTCTCGCCGCAAGCGCTGGGCGCCGCCCTCCATGCCTCATCCCCGACCCTCTCCCCCAGGGCCGCCGGCGTCTGGGTCCACGGCATGGGCCAGAAGGGCAATCAGAATGCGAGTGACGGATTCACCGACGTTGACTTTCGCTCGTTCGGCACCGCGCTCGGCCTCGACCATCTGCTGACCGACCACCTCCTCGTCGGCGTGAGCATGGGATACGCCACCACCGATCTCACCCTCGCGCATGATCGGGGCGACGGTGAGATCGAATCCCTTGCCGCCTCACTCTACGGAAGCTGGTTCAGCGACGAGGCCTGGCTCGACGGGTCGATCGGCTACGGCCGGCAGTGGTATGACAATCAGCGGCGGGTGACCGTGGGCACGATGCAACGCATCGCCACCAGCGAGCATGAAGGCGACTTGTTCACCGCATCGCTCGGTGGCGGCTTGCGCATCGGCCTCAATGATGAATGGGCCTTGAAGCCTTTTACAAGTCTGTATTACGCGCATCTTGATGAAGAGGGTTTCAGCGAGTCCGGGGCCGGCAGCGCCAATCTGGTCGTGAGCGATCGCGCCACGGAGACCTTGATTTCGGAACTGGGCACGCGGTTGGTTGGCACGCTGCAACATGGCGAGACGCGCGTTTCACCTTTCCTCGGGATCGCCTGGGTACATGACTACGAGATTGATGATGGTTCGGTCACCTCGGGCTTTGCCGAGGCGCCGGGCGCGACCTTCACCGTCGATGGCGCCGATGTCAGCCCCGACCGCGCGCGTGTCGAAGCGGGGCTGGGCCTGTCCGATCGACGCGTCGCTGTCGAAGTGCGGTACCAGGGCGAATTCGCCTCAGACTACGAATCCCACGGCGTCCTCGGATCGGTCGGCATCAGATTCTGAATCTTCAGTCTCGTTGGGGATGCTCAACGCGCTATTCGGGGGCGGCGATCTCAAGGGTTGCAAACGGATCGTCATTGGCTTGCATCCACCGTTCCAGGTGGGCGTGCAGTTCCTCGACCATCGGCGCGGATGACGGATCGAGCGCGCGATTGTCCAACTCGTGCGGATCGGCGATCAGGTCGTACAGTTCCGCCATCCCCTGGCGCGGCAGCACGTACTTGAAGCGCTCCGTGCGGAGCATGCGCAACGGATTGACCCATGACTGCTTCCCATAGTACTGGCCGACCACGAAAGGGCGACTCCGCCAGGGTGACGCCGTTTGTTCACATAACAGTGGCCGCAGCGATTGGCCGTCCGTCTCGATAGGCGGCAAACCCGCGAAATCCCGCCAGGTCGGCACCACGTCGGTGAGCAGCACATGCTCGCTGGACTTGCCGGGGCCGCGGCCGCCGAAGCGCTCCGGCACGCGCACCAGCATCGGCACGCGCACCAGGTGCTCGTACATGAACGGGCCTTTGAAGATCAGACGATGGTGCGCATCCATATCGCCGTGATCGCTGGTGACCATGACAATGCTGTCGCTCCACGCATCCGCTTTTTGCAGCGCATCCACCACGGCGCCGACGTGGGCGTCGTACCGGCGCACCACCTCGCGGTACCAGGCACGGTAGTGCTGCCATGCCTCACGTGGCTGGCCTTGCATCACCTTGCCCTGATCCGCCGTCATGAACCGCTGCTGCACCGCGGGCTTGTTCGCAAACGTCTCGCGCTGCCACGAAATCGGCAGCGGTGCCTCGTCGGCGCGGACTTCCCCCTCATGCTGTTGAAAATAGTAGATGTCGTGCGGATCGTTGATGCTCACCACCAGAGCAAATGGCTTGTGATCCTGCTTCGTCTGCCGAACGAATTCACACGCCGCCGCGGTCGTGGCCGCATCATCCGTACCGATCTGCCTGGCATCCCAGCCCGCGTTGGCGAGCGGGTGATCGCCCAGATGCCACTTGCCGAAGTAGCCCGTGCGATAGCCGACCGCCTGGAGCATGGCCCCCACGGTCGCCTGAGCAAGTTCGCCTCCGCCCGCTGCGCCCATGTTGTTCCACACGCCCGTGCGGTGCGGGTAAAGACCGGTCAGCATTGACGATCGGCTCGGCGAACATTGCGGCGTCGTGCAGAAGACGTGATCGAACATGACGGATTCATCCGCCAGTCGATCGAGAGTCGGCGTCTCGAAGAAGGGATCGACACAGCCCATTGCCTGCCAATGCTGCTGATCGGAAAAGATCAGAACGAGGTTTGGTTGATCCGCTTGTGTTGACATGGTCTGGAGTACCCGTGCGAAC
>JBMCXL010000200.1:0-6144 GCA_048621015.1 Phycisphaeraceae bacterium | reverse complement strand
AGATTCGCCACGGGCGCATCCCCGAGCTTCAGCGCCAGATCGACGAGGCCGAGCAGCAGGCGCACGAGCGTCGCGACGGTGAAGCGACGCCCCTCGTGCGCGAGGAAGTCACCGAAGAAGAGATCGCGCAGATCGTCGCCAAGTGGACCGGCATCCCGGTGGCGCGCCTCATGGAAGGCGAACGCGAGAAGCTGCTCAAGCTCGACGAGGTGCTGCACGAGCGCGTGATCGGCCAAGACGAAGCGGTGCGCCTCGTCGCCGACGCGGTCATCCGCGCCCGGGCCGGCATCAAGGACCCGAAGCGCCCCATCGGCAGCTTCATCTTCCTCGGCCCCACGGGCGTCGGCAAAACCGAGCTGGCACGCGCGCTGGCCGAAGCGCTGTTTGACACCGAAGACAACATCATCCGCATCGACATGAGCGAATACATGGAGCGCTTCGCTGTGTCGCGCCTCATCGGCGCGCCCCCCGGCTATGTGGGTTACGAAGAAGGCGGCCAGCTCACCGAGCAGGTCCGCCGCAAGCCGTACAGCGTGATCCTGTTCGACGAGATCGAAAAGGCGCACCACGACGTGTTCAACGTGCTGCTCCAGATCCTCGACGACGGCCGCGTCACCGACGCGCAGGGCCACGTGGTCAATTTTAAGAACACGGTCATCATCATGACCAGCAACATCGGCAGCCAGTACATGCTGGAGGACACGATGACCGGCGGCGAGTTGAGCGACCCCACGCGCAACCAGGTGCTCGCCGAGCTGCGCAGCCACTTCCGCCCCGAGTTCCTCAACCGCGTGGACGACACCGTGCTGTTCAAGCCGCTGACGATGGGCGAGCTGAAGCAGATCGTCGAGCTTCAGATCGCCGACATCCGCAAGCGGCTGGCCGAGCGGGAGATCACGCTCGAGCTGACCGATGCCGCCAAGGCACACGTCGCCGAAGCGGGCTTCGATCCGGTCTACGGCGCGCGTCCGCTGAAGCGCTACCTCCAGCACGAGGTCGAGACGCGCGTCGGCCGCGCGATCGTCGCTGGCGAGGTCACCGACGGCACGCACGTTCTCGTCGACTACGACGAGGACCGCGGCATCACCGTCACCCCCACCGAGCCGGCGCACGCCGCCCCGCACGACGAGGCCGCCTGACCCCCACGCCCCTCCAACCCCCATCGAAAGCCCACGGTCTCCTGACCGTGGGCTTCTTCTTTGCGCTCCCCTACGATTGACAAACACTCAACGGAAGGGAAACACCATGCGCATCGCAAGAGCCTCCGTCGTCCCGCTCGGCTACGGCAAGTACTTCCGCTCCGATCGCATCGTCGGCCTCGAACCCATCGAGCAGAACCGCGGCCCCGGCCGACGCACCAAGGTCCACATCCAGGACATGCCTCACCCCGTCGTCGCCTCGCGCTCCGAAAGCGCCATCCTCCGCGACATGGTCCAGTCCCCGCGCGAGATCACCCGCGCCCAGGAACAGCGCCAGGTCCTCAGCGACATCCTCGACACCATCGACGAGCTCAACCCCCTGCTGCGCTCCATCGTCCGCGACCAGGCCCACTGGGACCTCGACCGCCTCGAAGAGCGCATCCGCGACGTCCTCGGCGAAGCCGAGAGCGAAGCCGCCTGACCCCCCACCCCCATGCAGCCCCCGAAAGCCCACGGTCTCCCGACCGTGGGCGCCACCCCGCAAGAAACCCTCGGTCATTTCACCACGCTTCGCTACAATGACGCCTCATGCATCCCCCGGCGTCCCCACCAACCCGCCGCGCGTTTACCCTCGTCGAGCTGCTCATCGTGCTCGGGCTCATCGCCCTGCTCGTCGGCCTGCTCCTGCCCGCGCTCGCCTCCGCCCGCGACACGGCGCACATCGCCCAGTGCGCCAGCCGCCTGCACCAGCTCAGCCTCGCCACCGCCGCCTACCTGAACGATTACGACGCCACCTATCCTCAACCCACGCAATCCGGCTATTACGACGTCGACAAGGGCTATCCCGCCGGCGAAAAGCAGCGCAACTGCTGGTACAACGCGCTCGATCCCTACATCAACGAAGAGCACATCAGCTACACCGGCAGTAATCGCAACAATGCCGCCATCAAGCAGGACCCCGCCTGGCACAACCTCCCGCCCGACATTCGCAAGCACAACAAGACACTGAAAATGAATGCGCATTTCGGCTTCGTCGACGACGAAGACAATGTCAAATGGGTGCGCCAGTTCCAGATTCGCCGAACCTCGCGCAGCGTCGTCTTCGGCGACGGCCGCGCCAACGACCTCTCCAACGAGCATGAGTATCTGAGCATTCCCGCCTATTTCCACCTCAATCCCCGCTACATCGGCCTGCGCCACAAAGACGCCGCCAACATCGCCTTCGCCGACAGCCACGTCCAAACGGTCCAACAAACCACCTACACCATTTCAATCAATGGCGGCGATGAACAAGCCGACGCCTGGCACGACCCCGGCGACCCGCGCCAAACCCTCATCTGGCAAATCGACCAGCAATAACCCTCGCGCCCCACACCCACGCCGGACCGAAGCGAGTCCGCGAGCGCAGGTCCGGATCACGCGCCCCGATCACTCAAAGAAACCACCACTGCCCCGTCCACACGCACCACCCCCAGAGCAGCGCATTGGTGATCCCGTGCGACCAGATCACCGGCCCCAATCCCAACCGCCGCTCACCACGATTCGTCCACCACACCAGCCCGCACCACGCCACGCCACACGCGATCGCCCCCGGCCAGTCGCGCATTGCGTGACTGACCATGAACACCACCGTCGAAGCGCCCACGCCGAACCACGTCAACCGACCCACCGGCCACTCCCGCAACTGCCGCGTGAACATCGCCGGGTAACGCGCCACCCGCCGGCCGTAGCGCGTCTCCGCCACCCAATCACCCACCACCGGCAAATCTTCCATCACCTGCACCAACCCGATCCACGTCTTGCGCGGCGAATGCAATCCGCGCAGGCACGCGCTGCGCACGAACAGCTCCTCGAACACCGGCACGATCAAGACCATCCCCACCAGCCGCAACGCCAGCGACACCCCCCACAACCCACCCTCCATGCGCTCGAAAAGATGCGCCCCCGCGTCCGGTCCGAGCCACCCCGGCGACAAACGCACCATCGCATGTCCCAACCCGATCCACGCCGCGCACAACGCCGCGCCCACCGGCACCGCCAGCCAGTGAAAACGCAGCGTCACCTCCGGCAGCAACCGCCGATACCGCCACAGCAGCCACACCACCAACCCGAGTTGCACCACGTACAACACCGGCACCGCATGCAGCGACCAGCGCTGCGCCGCCTCGATCACCGGCAGCGCCAGCACGTACACCAGAAACGGCAGCAGCCGCGGATGCCACGGATTCGCCGCCATCCACGCATCCAGCGCCGCCATCGGCCCGTCCGCCGTCGATTCCGTCGCGCGATGGTCGGTGTGACTCGTCAATGCGCCCCTACCTTACGAAGTGGCCCCGTCGCTTCACGATTGGCCGATACCATACGGCCATGGCGCACGCGAAGCCACCCCATCCCGCCGCGCTCGACCCCGACGCGCTGCTGCGCCAGTGCACGCTGCAGCGCACGCGCGGCACGGGCCCCGGCGGCCAGCATCGCAACAAGACCGAAACCGCCGTGCGCCTCACGCACACCCCCACCGGCGTCACCGCCCAGGCCGGCGAACGACGCAGCCAGGCCGAGAACCGCCGCGTCGCGCTGCGCCGCCTGCGCATGAACCTGGCGCTGCAAGTGCGCGGCGAAGCTCCCGCGGCGCCCAGCGAACGCTGGCAATCGCGCTGTCGCAACCGTCAAATCACCGTCAACCCCCGCCACGCCGACTTTCCCGCCCTGCTCGCCGAAGCGCTCGACGTGATCGCGGCGCACGGCTACGACCTCGCCCGCGCCGCGAAAATCCTCGGCGTCACCCCCTCGCAACTGATCAAGCTGCTCAAGCTCGAACCCGCCGCGCACCACCACGTCAACACGCAGCGCCAACAGCGCCACCTCAAACCGCTGCATTAACTCGAAAGCCCACGGTCTCCCGACCGTGGGCGCACGCCCGACCGTGGCTGATGCTTCACACCACCGCCGCGTCCACCTCCAGGTTCAACCAGCGCATCTCCTCCTCGCTCAGCTCCACATCGAGATTGCGCAGCGACGAATGCAGCTCGCTTAACGCGCGCGGCCCGATCAGCGAGAACGTCGGGAACGGCTGCTGCAACACGTACGCCCCCGCGATGTTCACCGCCTCAACGCCCTTCCTCTTCGCCAGTTCCACCGCGCGCTGCTTGCGCTCGAAGTTGTCCTCGCTGTACCACGATTCCACGAGCGAGGCGTCCTCGCGCTTGTCCGGCCCGGAGCGGTCGGTGAAGAACCCGCGCGCCTGGCTCGACCACGCCAGAAGCGGCATCTGCCGCTGCTCCAGCCACTGTCGGCTCTCCGCATCCGACGCCGAAATGCAGCCGGCCCACACGGGATTGACCATGCGCGCCAGGCTGAAGTTGTTGCTAACGATCGTGAAGCCCGCCTTGCCGTGTTTCTCGGCATAAGCGTTCGCCTCGTCCACGCGCGCCAGGCTCCAGTTCGATCCGCCGAACGCGCGGATGCGACCCGCCTCCCTGTGCTTGTTCAGCACGTCCACGAACTCGCCGGCCGGCACCTCCGGGTTGTCGCGGTGCAGCAGATACGCGTCGATGCAGTCCACGCCCAGGCGCTCGAGCGATTCCAACAGTTGCTTGTCGACGTGCTCCGGATAGCAGTACGGTGTGTGCGCGCCCTTGCCGATGATGACCACCTGCTCGCGCACACCGCGCGCGGCGATCCACTGGCCGAGCAACCGCTCCTGGCGACCGCCGCCATAGAGATAAGCCGTATCGAACGCGTTACCGCCGCGCTCGAAGTAGTCGTCGAACATGACGGCCGCGTGCGCGAAAGTCTGCTGATTGTCGCAGCCCATCACGAGGCGCGCCACGTCCAGCTCGATACCGGGGATGCGCGCGTAGCGCATGTTGTGGTCGCTGCGCACTTTCAGCGGCCGGCCGTGGATCGGCGTGGGAAAACCTTCGGGCGTTTCCTGCTCGTATTCCACGCCCAGCGCCTCGCGCCACCGATCGAGCGTCGCCATGTTGCCGAGCGTGTCGTCCCACGACATCGCGGGCGAGGCGGCCTGCTGGTTCGGCAGCGCGGCGGCGAGCGTGTCGGCTTCGAGGCCATAAAGCGGAATATCGCTGGAAATCTCGATCGTTTGTGATTCTTCGCCGCGCTTCTGCACCGTGAAGCTGACGGTGCCACCGTCGCGCGCGGGAATCCAGGGCGAGGGCACGTTGATCTCGCCCTCGGTGCCGAGGATGCGCACACCCTGACCGATGGCGAGCCGCGCGGCGGTGGAGACTTGCGCGATGATGTCGCCGTCGAAGCGCAGCGTCGCCGCGGCGTACTCGTCCACGCCGGTTTCACCGACGTGACCGGCCGCGCAAACGTCAACCGGATCAGCGAACGGTTTGTTCCGCGCCGCACCGGCGATCAACCGCGCCATCGAGACGGGATAGCAGCCGACGTCGAGAATCCCGCCGCCGCCGAGGCTGTTCTTGAACAGCCGGCCTTCGGGATTGAAGCCGGCCTGGAAACCGAAGCGTGCCTCGATGTATTTCACCTCGCCGATCGCGCCGCTCTGGACCAGCTCGACGAGCCTGGCGGTCTGCGGATGGCAGCGGTACATGAACGCTTCCATCAGCGCCACGCCGTTCTCGCGCGCCGCGGCGATGGCCGCCATCGCGTGCGCGTGGTTCAGCGCGATCGGCTTCTCGCTGAGAATGTGCTTGCCCGCTTCCGCCGCCTTGATGCACCACTCCGGATGCATCGGGTGCGGCGTGGCGATGTAGACCGCCTGCACGTCTTGGTCAGCGAGCAGTTCTTCATAGCTGCCGTGGCGGTTGGGAATGTCGAACTCATCCGCGAACGCGTCGGCAGATTCCTTCGACCGGCTGCCGACGGCCACGACGCGCCCCGTCTTCGAGCCGGCCACGCCCTTGGCAAATGTCTTGGCGATGCGTCCGGTGCTGAGAATGCCCCAGTTCAGTTGCTTGCTCATGGTTTCACTGATCCTTCGCTTGCGTTACAGGGTCCAGTTGAGGGGACATATTGTACC
>JBMCXL010000199.1:0-6148 GCA_048621015.1 Phycisphaeraceae bacterium | reverse complement strand
CATCGGACCCTTGACAGACGCCTAACATCCCTTATTCTCACCCGTACCGATCAAACACCAAACGTTGACGCATGCAAGGAGCCGCTATTATGGTGACCACCACCAGCACCAAGGCCGCCGGTCAGAACAACGCCAACGGCAACGGCAACGGCCGGACCAAACGGGGAGCCGCCACCATGGCCAAGTCGCAGCCCAAATCCACCGCCACCGACACCGCCGCCTCTCCCACAGACGCCGGCCGCCAGCAGGCCCTCGACCGTGCCGTCAGCCAGATCGAGCGCTCCTTCGGCAAGGGCTCGATCATGCGCCTTGATGACGACCCCTCCCGCGTGCCCCCCGGTATCTCCACCGGCTCGATCAGCCTCGACCTGGCGCTGGGCGGCCGCGGCATTCCCCGCGGGCGCGTCGTCGAGGTGTTCGGCCCCGAGTCCTCCGGTAAGACCACCCTCGCCCTCCACTGCATCGCCAATGCCCAGAAAAAGGGCGGTGTCGCCGCCTTCATCGACGCCGAGCACGCCCTCGACCCCTCCTGGGCGCGACGCCTCGGCGTCAACCTCGACGACCTGCTCGTCTCTCAGCCCGACACCGGTGAGCAGGCCCTGGAAATCTGCGAGATGCTCGTCCGCTCCAACGCTGTGGACGTCATCGTCGTTGACTCCGTCGCCGCTCTCATCCCCCGCGCCGAGATCGAGGGCGAGATGGGCGACTCTCACGTCGGCTTGCAGGCCCGCCTCATGAGCCAGGCGCTGCGCAAGCTCACCGGCTCCATCAACCGCTCCAAGACGACCGTCATCTTCATCAACCAGATCCGCGAGAAGATCGGCGTCATGTTCGGCAACCCCGAGACCACCCCCGGCGGCCGGGCGCTGAAGTTCTACGCCTCCGTGCGCATCGACATCCGCCGCACCGGCTCGCTCAAGGAAGGCGACGAGGCCGTCGGCAACCGCACCCGCGCCCGCGTGGTCAAGAACAAGGTCGCCCCGCCGTTCCGCGATGCCGAGTTCGACATCATGTTCAACGAGGGCATCAGCGCCTTCGGCGACCTGCTCGATCTCGCCGTCGAAACCGAGGTCGCCCAGAAGTCCGGCGCGTGGTTCAGCTACGGCGAGACCCGCCTCGGCCAGGGGCGCGAGAACGCCAAGCAGTTCCTCAAGGACAACACCGATCTCTACGAGGAGATCCGTGCCAAGGTCCTCGAAGCCAAGGGCGTCAACATCCCCGCCGCCGACGAGGAAGCGGAGATCGAGGCCGAGCTCGAAGACACCGACGCGGCTGCCGACACCCCCAAGCGCTCCAAGTAACCAGCATCCATCCCAAGCGCCACAAAGGGCGGGAGCACTGCGCCCGCAGTCGAAGGGGGCGGCCCACTCCGCCCCCAAAGCGCCCCACTCGAAATACGAAGCGACGCGACTTGTCGCGTTCCGCCCAAAGGCGCGCCACCCATGAAACCCCACGTCAGTCTTATCACCCTCGCCGTGGATGACCTGCCGCGCGCCGCCGCCTTCTACCGCGATGGCCTCGGCTGGCCCGTGCGCTTCGCGAACGACGACATCATCTTCCTCCAGCTCAACGGCCTCCTGCTCGGCCTGTTCCCCAAAGAGCAGTACGCCCGGGACGTCGGCGTCGACACCCTCGCCGACGGTGCACCTCCGCGCGTCGCCTTCGCCCACAACGTCAGCTCCCCCGAAGCCGTCGACGCCGTCCTGCGCGACGCCGAAGCCGCTGGCGGCCGCATCGTCAAACCCGCCAGGCAAGCCGAGTGGGGCGGCTACTCCGGCTACTTCGCCGACCCCGACGGCTTCCTCTGGGAAATCGCCCACAACCCCCACATGCCCGACCTCGCCGCCGAATGATCCACTGCCGCGCTCCCCACGCCGGACCGCAGCGACCGCAGGGAGCGCAGGTCCGGGTCGCTCTCCGCAGACCCGGTCCCCCTTTCACAAAGCGGCCTCCCCCGATCGGCCGATACATCACAGGACGGAGCATGACTTCCACCGGCGTTGCGATGACCAGGCCTGACTACATCGTGGACATCCAGGGTCTCCAGCCCACTCAGGCGCGCGCCCCCGATCCGCGCAGCCTGCGCGGCCGACCGTGGATCGCCGTCCACTGGAAGTGTTGCAGCGCCTACAGCCGCATCTACCGCAACGCCGCCGGCACCGCCTACGAAGGCGGCTGCCCCAAGTGCGGCCGGCGCACCAAGGCCCGTATCGGCCCGAACGGCACCGCCACACGCTTCTTCGAAGCCCGCTAGCGAAGGCGCGACGGGCGCGCCGATGCAGATGAATTCCGCGATATTAAGCGCCATGTTGATCGCGATGTTTAGCGCGCGGGCCGAAGGCCCGCCGTAAAAATGCGCGGGAGACGAACCTGCAATCATGCAGGCCCGCAGCCCGCGCGCTAAAACAGTGCACGCGAAACAGAAAACACAAACACACCGCCGCGCCCTCTGCAATGTCTCCTTCATGCCCGCAATCCACCCTCATCCGTGACTAGCGCATGCAACGCCGCCTCGCCCAACTCCCCCTTCACACCGGCAAAGCGCCGCCCTGGCTGTTCAAGCGCATGACCGACATGGCCGGCGCCGTCACCATGGCCGTGGTCGACGCCTTCGGCCCCGACGAGATGCTGCGCCGCCTCGCCGACCCGTGGTGGTTCCAGGCCTTCGGCTGCGCGCTCGGGTTCGACTGGCACAGCTCCGGCCTCACCACCGTCACCTGCGGCGCGCTCAAGGAGGCGCACAAAAAACTCGGCAACGACATGGGCCTGCTCGTCGCCGGCGGCAAGGGCGGCGCCAGTCGCAAAACGCCCACCGAAATCGAACGCGCCGCCGACCGCCACGCCATCACCACCGGCGACCAGCTCATCCACGCCTCGCGCATGAGCGCCAAGGTCGACTCCGCCGCCGTGCAGGACGGCTACCAGCTCTACACGCACCACTTCTTCTTCACACAAGCCGGCCGCTGGTGCGTCGTGCAGCAGGGCATGAACGACGCCAACGGCTGGGCACGCCGCTACCACTGGCTCGGCGAAACGCTCGACGACTTCGTCTGCGAGCCGCACCAGGGCGTGCAGGATGACGACGCCTCCACCGCGCCGCCCGACGCGACCACGCTGCTGAACATGGTCGCCACCGAAGCGGATCACAGCCGCCGCGCGTCCACCGAACTCGTGCGCGAAAATCCCGACAGGATCGCGAACGAGCTGGCGCGCTTCACCGCCGGCCCGACCCTCTTCGCCCCCGCGCATCATCACCTCAAGCTCACCGACGTCAGCACCACGCGCCTGCGCAAAGTCCTGCGCGACGTCCACGAGCAGCACCCCGCCGACTTCCACGCACTGCTCGGCGCTCCCGGCGTCGGCCCCGCCACGGTGCGCAGCCTCGCGCTGCTCGCCGAGCTGATCTACGAAGCGCCGCCGGCACACCGCGATCTCACCCCCGCGCTACCCCATCGCCATGCCCCGCGCCGCTGGGCCGACTACAGCTACGCCCACGGCGGCAAGGACGGCACACCGTTCCCCGTCGATCGTGAAACCTACGACCGCTCCACCGCCGTGCTGACCGACGCCCTGCGCCGGGCCCGCCTCGGCGACCGCGAAAAGACCGCCGCGCTGCGCCGCCTCGCGAAATGGAGCCGATCCCAACCCGCTGCGGTCGCCGGTCCGAAAAGCCGATAACCGACAAGGGGCGGACAGCGTGAGCCGCGGGCGGTACAATACGGCCAACGCGATTCGCGATCGGGTCTGCCCTGGGTCGACGATCATGCCGAAGATGCGAGCCATTCCGGGTCTGCTGCTCGTCGCCGCCTTCATCCTCAGCGGCGCGGCTCCGCTTTGCGCCTGCCCCTCGATGCGGGCGGCGCGCGAAACCACGGATGCTCGCGCCGACATGCCCCCGTGCTGCGCCCCGCAGCATCAGCAGCCGCAGCGCTCGCACTGCCCGGCCATGCCCGCGCCGGGCTCGGATGACGCGCCCGACTCGCCCATGCCGGAGGACTGCTCGCACTGCCACATCCAGTCCACCGAAGCAATCCCCGACACCGAGCTGCTCGCCCCGGCGCCCACGCCGCGCGACCACTTCGATCTCACGCTCGATCTCGATCTGGCGCAACCGCTCCCGGCCGGCCTGGCGCCCGTCAGCCTGACGCTCGCCGCGCACGACCGGCACGATGATCCCGCGCCCCCACTGCGCGCCGACTCCCTCCTGGCGCGCGCCTGTCTTCTCACGCTTTGATCGCCCCTCTCTGATCTGACGGTCTTCCTCCGGCGCGATCGTTGCGCGCCGTGGATCGCCGCTGGTATGCGCGCCTAAGCCGGACCTGAGCGTAGCGAAGGTCCGGATCGCCGCGCCCTCATTACATCGTGTTCTTCCCCCAAAGGCAGAGCCACCATGCCCAACCTGCTACTTCATCCCCATCTTGCCCTCCGCGCCCCGTGCGCCGCCGCACTGCTGCTGACCGCCGCGCTCACTGGCTGCGCGCAACCCGCCGGCCCGCTCCAGCAGTGGATCGAGATCGAATCCACCGAGCCGACGCGCCGCGCCCTGAACAGCGCAGGCGATCTGCCCGAATCGCGCATCGCCTACAACGCGAGTGCATCGAACGACGATCCAGCGCTGCCCGATACGGCCGGCCCGGAGCATTACGTGCGCCTCGCGCTCGAGCGCGCCCCGCGCCTCCGCGCCGCGACCCAGCGCGTCGCGCGCCTCCAGGCGCGCACCGACCAGCGCACCAGCCTCGACGATCCGATGCTCACCGTCTCGCCCGTCGGCGAGATGGCCCAGACCGCCGCGGGCGAGGTCGAGCTGATGGCCGGGGTCAGTCAGCGGCTGCCGTGGCCCGCGAAGCTGGAGGCGCGCGGGCGCGTCGCCGCGCAGGACGTGGCCCAGGCGGCGGCCGAGTGGCAGCGGCTGCGCCTCGAAGTCGCCGGGGATGTTCGTCGCACGTACTGGCAGCTCCACCTGGCGGCGCGCACGCTCGAACAACTCGAGCGCCTGCGCACCGCATTGGAACAGGTGCGCGAGACCGCGCGCTCGCGCTACGAGGCCGGCCAGGCCGAGCAGGCCGACGTGCTGCGCGCCGGCGTCGAGCTCGCCGAGATGGATCGGCGCATCGCCGACGTGCGCCAGCAGCGCGACACCGCCGCGGCGATGCTGAATCGTCTGATCGACCGTTCACCCGACGCCGCGCTGCCCGATCCGCCGCGCATCGATCCGCAACAGGTCGCGCTCGAGCGCCGCGCCCTGCTCGATCAGGCGGCCGCCGATCATCCCGCAATCCGGCGCACGCGCGAGCAGTTGCAGGGCTATCGCGAGCAGTTGCGCCTCGCGCGGCTCAATCGCATTCCCGATCTGACCGTCAGCGCCAACTACAACGCTGTCGACAGTGACGGGCTGGCGATGAGCGCCAACGGCGACGACCAGTGGTGGCTCGGTTTCGGCGTCACGCTGCCGATCTGGTCCGGCAAGTACGACGCCGCCGAGCGCGAGGCGCGGCGCGGCATGCTCGAATCGCTCGCCGAACTGGACGAGCAGCAGCGGCGCATCGCCTTCGAGGTGCAGTCGGCCTGGCTGGACGTGATCAGTCGGCAGCACCAGCTCGATCTCCTGCGCGAGCAGATCCTGCCGCGCGCCCGTCAGACCCTCGAATCGCGCCGCGCCGGTTATCAAGCCGGCCGCGGCAGTTTTCTCGACGTGCTGGATGCGTGGAACCGGCAGTTGAGCCTTGAACTCGTACACGAACAGAACCTCGCGGACCTCGGCCGCGCGCTGGCGGACCTGCGCCAGGCCGTCGGCGGGGATTGGCCGCAGGTCAACGATCAACCCGCGCCGTCGCCGCGCGAGGATGCAACAGGAGTGACCAACGATGAATGAGACGACCCAGACCCCCGAACCCACGCAGACGAAGCGTGCGGCGCAGCAATCGTCTTCACGGCCGAGGCCGCCGCGCGGCCCGCGTTTGCGCATGCTCGTGCTGATGCTCGTGTTGCTGGCGGGTGGCGCTGGCCTGGGCGCGGCGTTTCACGAGCCGCTCGACCGCGGCTTCGATGCCATGCGCGCTGCCGTGGGCGGCGAACGTGAGTCGGCGGCGGTCGCGGGTGAGGTGCAGTACTACACCTGCGGCATGCATCCATGGGTGATCGAGCCGGA
>JBMCXL010000198.1:0-6177 GCA_048621015.1 Phycisphaeraceae bacterium | reverse complement strand
GAGATGTTCAGCCGATCGTCCTTGCAGAACGTCTCCATCAACCGATGTGCGTCCAGGGCATTGAGCCGGGCCAACTCACCGATCTCGTTGGCGAAGGCGACTTTCAGTGCATGAAACGCGTTGCAGGCATACTTGAGCAGTTCTGCCTCGCGCGGCACCATCTGCACGAACGGTGCGTCAACGGAGCGGTACAACTCGGCCATGATGCGCACCGCGCGGTCGCACTCGCTCCCCACGATGGTGAACGGTGGGTGGGTAAGGTCCTTTAATGCACTGCCTTCGCGCAGAAACTCCGGATTGCTGACCACCTCGAAATCTGTTCCGCGCGCGCGGTCGGAGCTGGCGGTGATGCGCTGCGCGAGTGTCTCGACCGTGCCCGGTGGACTGGTGGAGCGCAACGCGATCACGCTGAAGCCGTCGCGCTTTCTCAGTGCGTCGCCAATCTCTTGTCCGACGTGCTCGATTGAATCCGTCGCAACGCGCCCGCATTTGTCGGACGGCGTTCCGACGCAGATCAGACACACGTCCGCCTCGCGCGCCGCCTGCGCCGCGTCCGTGGCCATCGTGAATCGTCCCGCCTCGATCGCCGCTCGTAAACGCTCGCCCAGGCCCGGTTCGTAGAACGGCACCTGCCCATGGTTGAGCAGCGCGTGCTTGTCCGGGTCGCGGTCGACACCGCAGACATGACACCCATCACTGGCCAGAAATGCGGCGCAGGCTGTTCCGACATATCCCATGCCGAAAATGGCGACATTTAAGCCCGTTTCACTCATCGATGCCTCGCGATGGGTGTGGAACACCATCACCCGAAGTGCAGGAAGCGCTGCCGGCGATGTTTTCACCGGAGTTGTGAAATTACCGCGCGCCGCGCGTCCTGTCCACCATCGGCGGCCGTGGCACGCGTGCGTTGTGGCTCAATACGCACCGTAGCCGGTGAGCACCACCTTCAACGTGCGCATCAGCATGAGCAGGTCGAAGCCGAGCGACCAGTTGCGAACGTAGTAGACGTCCATCGCCACGCGTCGGCGAAAGGGGATGTTGCTTCGCCCACTCACCTGCCAAAGGCCTGTCAAGCCCGGCCGCGTCCGGAACAGAATGCTCTGGCGCTCACCCAGTTGTCGCAACTGCTCTCCCAAGTAAGGGCGCGGTCCAACCAGGCTCATCTCGCCCTTGAGGACGTTCCAAAGCTGCGGCAACTCGTCGAGACTGTAGGTGCGCAGTACGCGCCCCACGCATGTCACACGCGGGTCGCGCTCGATCTTGCCATAGCGCCAGAACTCGGCTTGCTGCGCGGCATCGAGTCGACGAAACCGCTCCGCACTGTCGATGTGCATCGTGCGAAACTTCACCAGCATGAAAGGCTCGCCTCGCCGGCCCGGCCGCCGCTGGCGATACAGCGCCGGCCCGCGCGAATCGAGCTTGATGGCCAACGCGATCAGCGCCATCAGCGGCAGAACGGCGAGCAGGCCCGTCGCGGCAAGTAGCACATCAAGCGCCCGCTTCAACCTCGCACCGACGTGCCCCGCCTCGGCTTCACGCCCAAGCGGTCGCACGACCGTGGGCAATCCCGCCTCCAAGCCGGTGCCCAAGTTGGTCGCCTGCGCCTCGAGCCCGTTAACGCCGGCCGAAGACGACTCCATTGGCGATCCAATCACGCTCATACGCCGCTCCCCTCGCTGGTTAACCTTTACCCCCTACTTCGGCACCTGATGCGGCTGACTCCAAAAAGGACTTTGCAGGCTTCTGCCCCAAGTTGCTCGCCTACCGGCCCCGCTCGCGCCGCGAACGCCCCAACGGCCACCGTACTTTATCAGAACCACGCCCGCCGCCTCACCCCGCCCCCGTCGCGTGGCTCGCGCGGCGGTAGGCGCGCGGGCTCTGGCCGAGGTGCTTGCGGAAGCAGCGCGTAAAATACGCGATCTCGTGGTAGCCCAGGTCCGTCGCGATCTGGCCGACCGGATCATCGGTCAATCGCAGTCGGCGGCACGCCTGCTCGATGCGCAGCCGATGCGCGAACTCCACCACGCCCATCCCCATGCGCTGCGCGAAGCTGCGCGACAGGTGGCCCCGGCTCAAGTGCACGCGCTGCGCCAGTGCCGAAAGGTCGATCGGCTCGGTGTAGTGACTTTCCAGATGCGCCACCGTCTCCTGCACCGCCTGCTCGGTGCGCGGCGGCAGCGTCACCGTCGACGGCGCCCACTGCTGCGCCCACAACCGCGCGGTGATCAACAGCACATCGAGCAACCCCACCGTCACCGCCAGCTCCCAGCCCGGCGTGGCCTGGGACGACTCGGCCATCATGCTTTCGAGCCGTTGCGCCAGGGCGGCACGCTGCTCCGGCCCGCAGCGCAGCACCGCTGGGGGATCGCGTCGCGGTTGCGCGCTGCGCCGCTGAAACAGGTCGAACGAGCCCGGCACCGCGCGCAGCACGTCCGCGAACCGCCGCGTGAGCCGGCCGTCGAAGAGGCAGTTGATCAGCGTCAGCCCGCGCGCGTGGTGGTAGGCGTGCCAGACCTGCGGGCGCAGCACGATCAGGTCGCCGCCGCGCAGCCGCTGCCGGCCGCCGGCCGTCTCGTGCTCGGCGGTGCCGGCCTCGATGTAGACAATTTCGTGAAAAAGGTGGTCGTGCGGCGACGTGTTGCGGTGGTTGGCGATGCGATGGACCGAAACCCCCGTTTCCCGGTGGCGGGGGTCGAGGCGGTCGGCGGTGAGGGTGTGGATCGGGCGGTCCGCCATGCGCAATATCGTACAACATTTCGGCAAGTGTGTGCTGGTACATGCGGGCGGGCGGAGGTATCGTGCGGGCCATCGTCGCGGATCGTTGCCGGTCTCGGCTTCGCGCGGCGTCTCGCAGGCTGGAGATTGCAGCGATGCTTCGTGTATGCGTGATTGGCATGGGCGCGATCGGCCACCGCCACGCCGGGATCTACCAGGCGGACGAGCTGGCGGAGCTGGTCGGCGTGTGCGACATCGATCGGTCGCGCGCCGACGCGGGCGCGGCGCGCTTCGGTGTGCCGGCGTATTACGACGCGCCGGCGATGCTCGAGGCGCTCAAGCCCGATGTCTGCTCCATCTGCACGGGCGGATATGAATACGGCGCGGATCATTACGCACCGACGATGCAGGCGGTCGCGGCCGGCTGTCACGTGCTGGGCGAGAAGCCGATCTGCAACGAGATCGCGAAAGCGGAGGAGATGGTCGCCGCGGCGCGCGACAAGGGCGTGTGCTACGGCATCAATCTCAACCACCGCTTCACCCCGGCGGCGCGCCTCGCCAAGCAGTGGCAGAACGAGGGTCGACTCGGTCACCTGCTGTTCATCAACATGGCGATGTGGATCAAGAACCCGGCCGAGTCGTCGCCGTGGTTCCACATCAAGGCGCTGCATCCGCACACGATCGACGTGATGCGCTACTTCGGCGGCGACATCGAGGCGGTGCACTGCTTCGCGACCAGGGCGCCGGGGCGGTCGATCTGGTCGACCGCGCAGTTCAATCTGCGCTTTGCCAACGGCACGGTCGGCTCGCTCACCGGCAGCTACGACATCGAGCGCGGCCACCCGATGGAGCGCTGCGAGGTCGCGGGCCTCAAGGGGCGACTGGTCCTCGAGGACATGTGGCGCGAGTTGACGCTCTATCCTGCCGGCGACCCGGTGAAGCAGGTCTACACCAACCCGGTCTTCGGCGGGTTCCGCGACTTCACCGACACGTTCACCGAGCGCATCCACACGTTCCTCCGACAGGTCACCGACCACGTCCCGCCCGAACGCATCGACGGGTCCGGGGCCGACGGCCTGGCGGCGCAGAAAGTGCTCGCCGCCGCCATCGAATCCGTGAAACAGGAACGCGTGGTTCAAGTCGAAACTATCAATGACACCGCAGATGCAGAGGAGAAATTAGCCACAGATGAACACAGATAGACGCAGATGAAAAAGTAACCGCGAAGACGCGAAGAGCGCGAAGCAGTATCAGAAACCAGTCAGGAAGCGACGCGACTTGTCGCGTTCTCTTCGCGCTCTTCACGGGCTTCGCGTGACCTGCGATTCTGTCTTATTTGTGTCTATCCGTGTTCATCTGTGGCCACTTTTCTTACCGCAACGCACAGGAGAATGCCGTGATCAACGTCGCCATCGTCGGACTCGGAGGCATCGGCAATCGGCACGCACAGTGCTACCAGGTGAACGAGCATGCTGCGCTGGTGGCGGTGTGCGACATCGACAAGCAGCGCGCCGACAAGGCCGCCGCGGACTACGACTGCCCCGCGTTTTACAGCGTGCAGGACATGCTCGCTTCGGATGTGAAGATCGACGCCGCCAGTGTCTGCACCGCCGGCGAGGAGAACGGCGGCGACCACTGCACGCCGACGCTGGAACTGCTGGACGCGGGCATCCCCGTGCTTGGCGAGAAACCGATCTCCAACCGGATCGACGAAGCGACGCAGATGGTCGCCAAGGCGAAGGAAAAGAACCTGCCCTACGGCATCAATCTCAACCACCGCTTCACGCCCGCCGCCGAGCAGGCCCGCGCGTGGCTGGATGAAGGCCGGTGCGGGCCCCTGAACTTCATCAACATGTTCATGTGGATCAGCAACCCGGCTGAATCAAGCCCGCACTTCCACATGCGCGCGTTGCACCCACATTCCATCGACGTGATGCGCTATTTCGGCGGCGACGTGCAGCGCGTGCACGCATTCTTCAAGAAGGGCGAGGGCCGATCGATCTGGTCCAACGTGCACGTGAACATGCTTTTCGCCGACGGCACGCTCGGGCACCTGATGGGCAGCTACGACGGCGGCGGGCCCGGCAAGCCGTGGGGCCTGGAGCAGTGCGACATCATCGGGTCGAAAGCGAAGATCACCATCGAGGACGCGTGCGAAAAGCTCGTCTTCACACCGCGCCACGATCTTCAGCAGGAGGCTTACGACCACCCGGGCAACATGAAAAACTTCGGCGAAACCTTCCAGTCGCGCATCAACGCCTGGATCGACGATCTGCGTCACGGCACCGCGCCCGATCAGGTCGACGGCAAGGCCGAGGACGCGCTCAAAGCGCAGCGCGTCATTGAGGCTGCGATCGAAAGCTGGGAGAACGGCACCATCGTGGATCTGTAAGAGAATGAGCCACAGATGAACACAGATGAACACGGATGAGGTTTGAAGAATGTGGTTCTCGCGAAGCTCGCGAAGGACGCGAAGAGAAGCATGAAGAAGAGAAATACAAGTTGACTGCTTCGCGCTCTTCGCGAGCTTCGCGAGATCTCTTTCCGCCTTCTTATCTGTGTCCATCCGTGTTCATCTGTGGCTAAAAACTCCGGCTCAATAAACAGGACCATCACCATGAAACTCGGCGTCAACTCCGTCCTTTTCGGCGGCTACGACATGGAAACCGCCTTCAAGTACGTCAAGGCCTGCGGCTACGACGGCATCGAGGTCTCCGCGATCGGCACCATGAGCGAACACCTCGTGCTCGATCGCTGGCGGGAGACCGCCGCCGAAGCGAAGCGGCTGTCACAACAATATGAACTGCCCATCCTCGCCATCGAGCAGCCCCGGCAGGACGCGGAGATGATGGACAAGACGTTCCAGGCCGCGGCGGAGATGGACTGTCCCATCGTCAACTGCGGCCCCGGTGGCAAGACCGGCGATGAAGCGAGCTTTCAACAGTCGATCGACTCGCTCGGCAAGCTCGCGGACAAGGCGGCCAAACACGGCATCACGCTCTGCGCCAAGGCGCACGTCGGCCAGGCCGTGCACGACACGCCGACGAGCGTGCGCCTGCTCGAAGCGGTCGATCATCCCAACTTCGGCCTCGACATGGACCCATCGCACATCCACCGGGCCGATGAGAATCCGGTCGACGCCATCGCCGCGGTGATCGACCGCATCCGCCACGTGCACATCCGCGACTGCAAAGGCCGCGAGAAAGGCCCCGGCGATCCGCCCATGCAAGCCAACGGCCGCGGCGACATCGATCTGCTCGGCTACATCCGCGTGCTGCACGAAAACAACTACACCGGTCCGGTCGATCTGGAAGTGATCGGCGCCAAAGAGTACGAGCTGCCGCTGTGCGTCATGATCGCCGCCGAGTCGCGCGGTCACATGCAGGCGTGCCTGCAAGCCTGCGGCGCACGGTGACGCACGATCGCATCGACCACACGAACCCGGAGCACACACTCCATGAC
>JBMCXL010000197.1:0-6185 GCA_048621015.1 Phycisphaeraceae bacterium | reverse complement strand
GGTGACGATGCTGCCGCGCAACCCGCGCAGGTTGTAGCCGCAGCTCGGACATTCCACGTCCTGCGCGATGGCGTCGATGGCGGTGCTGGAAGTTGTGGAATCAGCGCTCATCTTGTCGCTGTCTCAGCCACCGACCAAGGCACATGATCGGGAAGTAAAGCCGATAGAGGTGGTAGCGCAGGTAGAACACGCGAGGGAAACCGGTGCCGGTGAACCAGTCCTCGCGCCACGTGCCGGCGGGGTCGCCGCTTTCCGGATCGTCAGCGGTGAGCTGCGTATCGCAGAGCCAGGCGATGCCGCGCTGCACGGCCGGGTCGTCGGGACCATAGATCGCCATCAGCGCCATCGTGCCCCATGCGGTCTGGCTGGCGGTGGGGGGGCCGAAGCCGGCGAGATCGTCGTTGATGTAGCTGTCCGGTGACTCGCCGAACGCGCCGTCTTCGTGCTGGTGTTCCTTGAGCCAGGCGCCGGCGCGCCGGATCCAGTCGGCGCGCATGTCCTGTCCGACGTTGCGCAGGCCGCAGACGACCTGCCACGTGCCGTAGACATAATTCACGCCCCAGCGGCCGAACCACGGGCCGTCGCGGCGCTGCGTTTTCCTGAGGTAGGCGATCGCCTTGGCGATGGGTGGTTCGCTCAGCGTGTGCCCGCGCCAGCCAAGCGATTCGAGCACGCGGCCGGTGATGTCGGGACACGACGGGTCCTGGATGGCGTTGTGGTCGGCGAACGGCACGTGCTCGAGGATGGGGCGGTTCTGCGCATCGCGATCGAACGCCGCCCAACCGCCGTCGTCGTTCTGCAGCGCCAGCAGCCAGTTGAGCCCGCGCTGCGCCGCGGCGTCGGCGTCGCGGCCGCCGGCACGATAGAGCGCCATCGCGACCATCGCGGTGTCGTCGACGTCGGGATAGAAGGGGTTGTGGTACTCGAAGAACCAGCCGCTGGGCTCGCGCTTCATCTTCTCCCGGTCGCGCCGGCGCACGTTGTTGATCCAGTCGCCGACCTTGCGACATTCCTTGGCGACCAGCCACCGCGCCGCGCGGCCGAGCGCGTCGTGCGAGCTGTCGAGGCCCGCATCGGTCAGCGCATACGCCGCGATGCCCGTGTCCCACACCGGCGAAAAGCACGGCTGAATGCGGATGTCGTCGCGCTGCGCGTCTTCCGGCGGGCTGTGGATCATGAAATCATCCAGATCCTTGCGCGCCTTGACGAGCACCGGATGATCGTCGCTGTAACCGCGGCAGCGCAGCGCGATCTGCATGTAGACCATCGGCGGAAAGATCGCGCCGATGCCGTCGGAGTCTTCTAGGTGCTCCAGTAGCCATTGTTCCAGGCGATCGAGCGCGCGGCGGCGCCACGGCGTCATGCCGAGCATGTCGATCCATTTCAGCATGCGATCGAGCACGAGAAAGAAGCGCGACCAGAACCAGTGCGGATCTTCCTGCTCGGGCAGCAAGCGGTTGCGCCGACGCGGATCGGTGTAAAGCTCGTCGATGGATTTATCGGACGACAGTCGGCGGCAGGGGCGGTAAGCCGTGAGAATCGCCAGCGGCACGATCATCGTGCGCGTCCACGACGAGACCTTGTCCATGTGAAAATAGAACCACTTGGGCAGGTAAACGATCTCCGGCGGAATCGAAGGCTGGGCGCTCCATTCGATCTGACCCAGCGCGGCGAGATAGAACTTCGTGAAGCTGTTGCACCGCTCGGCGCCGCCGGCTTCGAGGATGCGCTGCCGCGCCTTGCGCATGTGGTCGGCCTGCGGATCGTCGCCGAGCAGCTTCAGCGCGAGGTATCCCTTGACCGTCGCGGAAATGTCGATGTCGCCGCGGCCGACGGGCACGGCGGGATACTGCACCCACGCGCCGTCCGGCTGCTGCTGGCGGCGCAGGTAAGCGGCGATCTTCGGCAGACGCGGATCGTCTTCCTGGTGCAGAATCCATTTGAGCAGGATGTATTCGCTCTGAAGGATCGAATCGCCTTCGAGCTCGGCGCACCAGTGGCCGTCGTCGTGCTGGCGATCGAGCAAACGCGGCATGGCGGCATCGAGCGCGCGGCGGGCGCGGTTGGTGAGCTGCCTGAGATCCTCACGGTCCGGCGACGCTGCAGTCGTCGCCGTCGAAGCGGTCGCCTCAGTCGACGGTCCGGCGTCCTGGGCCATCTTCCGATCCATCGGAACCCCTCAAAGCGAATCAAAGCGGACGGTGAATCAACGAATCCAGTCGCGAGCGACGACCGGGCCAACCCGGCGCAAGCGATCCGCGCCGAATCGCCGAGACCGCATCGTAGCGTCCCGCGTGACCGCCGCTAAGGTGCTGTTTCACCGGGAAACGGTTTCCCAACGCAGCAGCGACCCCGCGGAAGGCTCGCGGACTCGCCATCCGCGGGCTTTAGTGGCGCCTGGTGGTGCAGGGAAACGACTCCGAGTGGTTTTGGCCGCCCTCCTGCTGAATTTAACATAACATAGATTATCGGACTTCAGATCAAGGCGGGAAGGGGCGCGGCGGCTTTCATTCGTCGGCGTCTGCGCCGGTGTCGTCCGTCTCCTCGCCCGCCTCACCCGCCTTCTCGCCCGCGCCTCATCGCTCCATCACTCGGGTTGGTCGTTGGTCGGCGGATCGCCGCTTTCGAGGCCGAACGGTTGAGTGAAGGCCGTGCCGTTTTCGCCGCGGATCTCGAGGCGGACGTAGCCTCGCAATCCGTCGGTCGTCGCCAGGATGAGCGTCGGGCCGAGGTGCACGATGCGGCCGCCCGCGCTGATCCAGGCATAGGCGCCCGTGGACACGGGCTTGCCGGCCAATGTGGCCTCGGCCGTCAGCGTGCCGGCGTCCGGGTCGTGTTTGATCCGGTGAATCGTCGGCACCTGCGCGTGCTCGCGCACATCCTCGACGTGGCCGGCGAGCTTCGTGAAGTAATAGCGACCCGCCTCCAGCGCGGCACGCACCGTCTCGTCGGTGAACTCGTCCAGCAGCAGCACCGTCCGGTTGCGGCCGATGTGCGCATCGCGGTGCGAGTCGTCGTTGGCCATGCCCCACACCGGTCGCTCGGGCATCAGCTCGGTCAGCAGCGCATCCCACAGCGCCCGGTCGTGCGGATAGCGATCCTCCTGGTTGACGACCTCCATGCCGACCAGGCTCGAATAGGACTCGAACAGCTTCGCATACCGGTCGCGCACCTCGTTCGGGACCTGCCCCTCCTCGAGTTGCCAGTATCGGCCGGGATGCGCCAGCACGGACACGCCGCCGCGCTCGTCCACCGCCTGGATCGCGACTTCGTGGTCTTCAATGTCGGTTTCAAACTCGGAAAAAAGGCTGAGCGTGTGGTGATGCCGGGAAAGCTCGTTGCCCGGCACGGCGATCATGCCCAGTGCCTCCGGATCGCGGCCGAAATCGCGCCAGGGCCAGGTGACGGTGTCGTGATCGGTCAGCGCCAGCACGTCGTGGCCGATCTGGTGGTAGGCGTCGATGACGTCGGCCGGCGTTTGCCTGCCATCGGACTCGGTGGTGTGCGTATGGAAGTTGCCATAGTGGCGCTCGTGCTGCGCCCAGTCGACATCTTCGTAGGGATTGAGCGTGATGCGCGGCGCTTGACCGCGAGCGCTGCATGCCAAGGTGGCGCTGAGCAGACCGATGGCAAGGTAAATGACACTTCGATTCATCAAACGCTCCTCACGGTGTCGCGTTGCTGGCCGGGCGCCGGGTGCCATGCGTACGCTCTGGGGTGGGCATGAGCGCTTCACGCTGCCAGGAGCGGCGTGAAATCTTCCCGACGGATGGGATCGTGGCCGAGTTGGGCGAGGACTTCGTTCAGGCGCGCGAGATCGAAATTGCTCGGCGCGGTGATTTCGATGCCAATGGCCCGACCGCCGGGCTCAAAGTCAATGAGCAGGCCACCGTCCACGCGCTGCGTGCGGGCGCTCGTGTCGCCGGACTGGCGCGGCAGGTAGTAGTACGCGGCCAACGGTCGGCCCTTGCGATATGTCACTTCCAGATAAGCGTGTTTCATGGCGGTTCTACGGCATAGGCGGTAATCACTACGAGCAGACGATCGACCGGATCAGGCTCGACGACCACTTCCTACGGCCGTGCGGCGTGCGAGGTCTCCACAACCCATCGACCCGGCTCGTTGTCCTCGCGAAGTCGTTTCGCGCTTTCCATCATAGCCCTGAGATCCACTTCGGAGAACCCTTGGTCGATCATGCGCTTGAGCAGGTGCGGGCTGAGTTCGATCTCCCATCGCCACCAGTCCGGCCACTGTGCGCTCGGGTCATGCTCCACGGCTGCCCTCCGTCTGAATCCGCGTGCGGCGGCCTTCAATGGTCACGCGGCCGTCGGCGATGAGTTGGATACCTTCGGGATACGCCTGCGCTTCCTGCTCGGCGACGCGGACGGCGAGAGATTCGGGCGTGTCGTCGTCGTGGACCGGGCAGGTGCGCTGGATGAGGATCGGGCCGCGGTCGTATTCGTTGTCGGCGAAGTGGAGCGTGCAGCCGGTGACCTTGCAGCCGGTGTTGATGACCGCTTCGTGGACGTGGCGGCCATACATGCCCTGGCCGCCGAAGGCGGGCAGCAGCGCCGGGTGGATGTTCAGGACGTTGTGGAGGTAGTCGTCGGGAATGCGAATGAGGCTGAGAAAGCCGGCGAGGCAGACGAGGTCGGCGCCGGCGTCGCGGACGAGGTCGAAGATGTGCTCGGAAAAGGGTTCGGGGCTGTCGTAAGCTTTGCGTGGCACGACGAACGCGGGCAGGCCGCGCTCCTCGGCGCGGGCGAGGCCGGCGGCGCGATCGTTGGAGGCGATGACCACGCCGATCTCGGCGCTCAGCGTGCCGGCGTCGATGCGCTCGGCGAGGTTCAGCATCGTGCTGCCGGCGCCGCTGATGAGCACGGCCAGGCGCAGGGGTGAGTGGCGGACCTTCGGGCGGACGGTTTCAGCCATGGCGGATACGATAAATCGCCGATGGGCGATTGCCAATTGAAGCCGGGAGTGTCGCGCAGAGGCCGTGGAGAGCGCGGAGGTTGCGGAGAAGCGTAGTATTGATTGAAACTTCATTTCGTGCCCTGCGACCGCCGCCCTTTCCGCGGCCTCTGCGCGAAATCTGGACGACATCGATGACATGACTCACGCCCGGACTCACCATCACGGGGTCACGCGATTGGCGCCTTCGCCGACGGGGGCGCTGCACTTGGGCAATGCGCGCACGTTTCTGATCAACTGGGCGCTGGCGCGGCGGGCGGGTCAGCGGATCGTGCTGCGGATCGAGGACCTGGACGGGCCGCGCGTGAAGGCGGCGGCGGGTGAACAGGCGATCGAGATGTTGCGGTGGTTGGGGATGGATTGGGATGGGGAGCCGGTTTGGCAGTCGGCGGATTTTGAGCCGTATCGAGATGCGCTGGAGGTGCTAAGCCGCAAGCGGCTGATTTATCCGTGTCGATGCACGCGCAGGGAGATCGAGCAGGCGCAGTCGGCGCCGCACGGGGATGAGCACGAATTGCGCTATCCGGGGACGTGCCGGGGAGAGAGTTTCAAGTTTCAAGTTCCAGGTTCCAGGTTGTTGGAGGCGGACGAGACGACGGCTTGGCGCGTGTGTGTTCCCGATGAGCCGATCACGTTTCACGATGCGCTGCACGGTGAGCAGACGGTAAACGTGCAGCAGCAGGTGGGCGATTTCGTGGTGGCGACCAAGAACGGCATGCCCGCGTATCAGCTTGCCGTGGTCGTGGATGATGCGCGGCAGGGTGTGACCGAAGTCGTGCGCGGCGACGATCTGCTGGGCTCCACCGCGCGGCAGCTCTGGCTGTATCGCATGCTCGAATTGACTCCCCTGCCGCGTTACGTGCACGTGCCGCTGGTGCTCGGGCCGGACGGTCGGCGCCTGGCGAAACGGCACGGCGACACGCGGCTGGTGCGCTATCGCGAAGCGGGTGTGCCCGCCGAGCGCGTGATCGGATTGCTCGCGTGGTGGTCCGGCGCGGCGTCTGAGCGCGAGATGATGGCGGCGGCGACGTTCGCCGAGCGGTTCACGCTGGATCGGCTGCCGCGCGCGCCGGTCACTTTCACCGAGGAGGACGAAACGTGGCTGGTCGGATCGTAACGATCGATCGGATCAAAGGGGTTGTCGCCCTGCTGCTGCTCGGCGTGGCGGTCTGGATCGGTCTGCGCGGCTGCGAGCCGACGCCGATGTCGTTGAC